>CAYTVT010000008.1:0-14266 GCA_964441855.1 uncultured Candidatus Saccharibacteria bacterium
GCGTATCTCCCTGTACGGAAAAAGCAGCGCCCGGAGAAGTAGTGCCGACTCCGACGCGGTTGTTTGCCGCATCTACAAACAAAGTATTCGTATCCACAATAAGCCCGCTTGCAAGCGTCGTCGTTGCCGTTACCGAGAGCGTTTCGGTAACGGTCGTGGCGCCGCCCGAAAGGGTGGTAAACTCGCCGCGCGTCGCGCCGACATTGGTTACGCCAGAAATAGAGCCGCCCGAAATCGTGGGCTCAAAAATGTCTACGGTGCGGAGCTTGTCTATTTTGTTTGTGTGCTGGACGGTCTGATAGACATTGGTGATGCTCGCCGCATTGCGTCCAGTTGCCGCCGATATTTTGTAAATATCCGACGAGAGTTTGTTGTTGAGTATGGAGAGCTTTTCGTTTAATTCTTCGCGCGATACTTCGCCTATGACCACCCTCTCCACCACGCGCTCGCTTGTGGTAATGCGCTCCGCCGCCGCGATAATCTGACGCGGTGCGTCTTCGCGCGCGCGCGGCGTTTCTGCTGGAGCAGGTATAGCAACCTGAGTGGGTGTGATGGCAAGCCCCGTTCCCGGCACGGGCGCGCCGAAGAGCGAGAGGAGTGTGCGCCCCGTGTCTTGCGCGAGCAGGTTCACGCCGCGGAAAAACGCCTTCGCAGCTTCTTGCGGGAAGCGGCGCGCATCGGCAAGCGAGAGCGCCGCTGGCGCATCGCGTTTAGAAGCGATAAACGGCGCGCGCGCAAACGAGGCGACGCCCGCGTACGCCACACGCACCGCCTCCTCGGCGGTGCGAGAAAATACTGCAGCGCGGCTCGCCACTGCCTCCGCACCCGCAAGCGCATACTCCGGCGCGCGCGAAGCAAATTCTCCAAACGAAATTTCGGAGATGGCGTCTGCGGCGCGAGCCGCCAAGGAAAGGGCGCGAGCGGGCGCGTCGGTTTGGGTGAGCGTATAAGCGCCGACCGCAAGCGCGGACGAAACGGCGAGCGCCGCCGCCTTCTGAAGAAACTCGGCGGTGACGAGCGACGCCGCGCGGGAAAAGTGCGGTGAGATTGCATTATTGCCCGACGAGCGAAGCATGTACGAAGAAGGTGTCTTTTC
Organism: uncultured Candidatus Saccharibacteria bacterium; assembly: GCA_964441855.1. Taxonomy (GTDB): domain Bacteria; phylum Patescibacteriota; class Minisyncoccia; order Phycocordibacterales; family UBA10002; genus UBA10002. Next base: position 1,097 of record CAYTVT010000008.1, read on the forward strand.
GTGGAGAGTAGGAGCAAGCGGCGTCGGTTCAGATTCGTAAGACAGAGGCGTTACGAAAGCGCTTTCCGGCAGCGTATTTTGGCGAACCGGCATAGAAGACGCAGAGAGTGATGCTCCGCGCTTTGCTGAAGTGTTGCCGCCAGTCAAGAAGTCAACGAAGCGCGACGCGCTGACGGGTGTGCCGTTGGTGTCGCGATGTTTAATGATTGATTCTCGAGACACGAACCACGCTCTACCGACCATTCTTGCTTCCACCTTGCCGCCGCGCGCCAGTTGGCTCACATAGTCGGGTACATACCCAACAAGCGTTGCCGCCTCTTTGGCGGGTATGAACTTCTCTTCGCTGAAATCAACCTGCCCCACGAACTGTGCCAATGAGTCGCGGCTCACAAACCATTGTTTGCCGATACGCTTTGCTTCAATTTTCCCCGTACGGCAGAGTTGCCCTACATAGTCGGGAACATACCCAAGGAGCTTTGCGGCATCTTTGGCTGCAATAAAATTTTTTCCGCCAAAATCAATTCCGGTGGACATGAAGGTTTTTGTCCTTCAAATTATAAACGAGCAACCCGTACGAACCTACAAAAAACTGTGGATAAATAAAGACATCTCGGCTATCCAAGACACTGGTCTCGGCATCTGTTTTTTATACCGAACTCCAACAACTTTTCTGCTCAAAATGGCGGTGAAACATCGTATTAATTGTGAGTGTATACTCTCACTCCGCAAAACAGTATTTTGGAAAGTCCTCGGTAACGCTCGGGTCGTCGCAATGCGACCCTCGCTCCAGACATTTCCGAAATACTGTTTTGCTTCGTGTGTCGGTAAGTACTTTTCTGCTATCCAATACACTCAACCGCCTTTTTCTCCAAACATATTCTCGCTTCATCTCGCCTCTAGACCTTGTAAACAAAAGAAAACTCGCCTTTGCGAGTTTGAGATGCGTATATATTTATTTTAGAGAAAGATTGACTACTTATATAATCGTTTCAAGATAGTGTAACAACGCGCAAAATATTCGCTCTCCTTGAGAGTCGTAGCAATATGGATGTTTCACGCCCTTTCCAGTGCTTTTTTGAACGCTTCCCGAAGCCCTGTTGGGTTGCCGGTGCCCTTCATTTCTTTCATCCCCTGCCCTACCAGAAATTGCAGTGCGGTCTCCTTCCCCGCCTTATAGTCGGCAACTGCCGATTGGTGCTCTGCGGCAACTTTCTTGGCGGTCGCCATAAGCGCTCCCGCGTCGTTTTGTTGGAGCAACCCTTCCGATTCTGCGATGGCGCGCGGTGAGCCGCCCTGCAAAAATACTTTTGCAAGAATATCTTTCCCTGCGCGTGATGATACTTCTGCTTTTGCAATCATGCGCATAAGCTCGGCAAAAAAATCTGGGGTAAGTTTACCGAAGTCATCGGTAGTGGCTCGCGCGCAAAGCCCCGCGACATCCGAGGTCAGGTAGTTGGCGGCAAGAAGCTTTTCGCTCTGCTCAAGCATCGCTGACGCGGTATCATAAAACTCGCCCATGAGTGGGTTGACGACCAAGAACTCTGCCGTGGTACGAGATAGCCCAATAACTTCGTACCGAGCGCGCTTTTCAGACGGCAACTCTGGCAATTCTTTTTTGAGTGCGGCGGCGGAGCATACGGTAATTGCAGACATACGAAGCGGCGGTATGTCGGGCTCTGGAAAATAGCGGTAGTCGTGCGACGCTTCTTTCTTTCGCTGGGCGTAGGTCTCTCCTTTTTCATCGTCCCATCCGCGCGTTTCTTGCGCCACATTCTCCCCTTTCTCTAGCAGTGCGCTCTGCCGTTCTATTTCATATTCTATCGCCCGCTCCACCGCTTTAAACGAGTTGAGGTTTTTCACTTCCACCTTCGTCCCCAACGCGCGTTGTTTGTTATTCGGTAGCGCTACGCTCACATTCGCTTCCACCCGCATCTCTCCTTTTTCCATGCGAGCGTTTGATGCGCCGAGCGCACGAAGCAGAAGCTGTAGTTCGCGCGCAAACGCGCTGGCGTCTTTTGCAGAATGTAGTGCCGGCTCGGTAACAAGCTCCAATAGGGGCACGCCGGCGCGATTAAAATCAAGTAAGCTGTGGTCGCCACGATCGTGCACTGAAATGCCGGTATCTTCCTCCAAGTGAATGCGTGTAAGCGGCACGCCGCGAAGTGCGCCGCCTTCTATGAGAGGCCGTCCATACTGGCTAATTTGGTAGCCTTTCGGTATATCTGGGTAAAAATAATTTTTGCGAGAAAAAAAAGTACCGTCGGCAAGCGTGCCGCCGACGGCAACACCAACCTTCCGCACCAAACGCACTGCTTCTTTGTTTGCGGCGGGGAGCGTCCCGGGGTGCCCCATGCATACGGAGCAGATATTTACATTTGGGCGCGTTTCGTCGGAGTCGTTTTGCGAATTGCAAAACATTTTGGTTTTGGTCTTAAGCTCCGCATGCACCTCAAGACCGATGGTCGGAACGCATCTACTCATGAGAGACAGTGTACACGCTTTTGAGTGCCGCAAGCAACTCGCGGCGAAACGCCGCAAGAAGCGGTTCGTCAAACACCGACACGGTCAGAATGCGCGGATTCCTTTCGGTAAGGAGGCGCTTCGTTTCCTGTATCTCTGGTAGCGTGCGCGTGTCGGCTTTAGTCAAGACAATGTACTCGGGCTTCTCGACAAGCGCGCGCGAAGAAGCACTGACCTCGCGGCGCACGGTGTCGTACGCCGTAAGCGGAGAGCGCTCTTCTAGCGAAATGCAGTGGAGGAGCACCTTCGTGCGCGCAATATGCCGCAAAAACTTGGCCCCAAGCCCTTTGCCTTCGTGCGCGCCTTCTATAAGCCCCGGAATGTCGGCAAGCAGGTAGCCGTGCAGTTCGCCCAAGTTTGGCTCAAGCGTTGTAAAAGCGTATGCTCCCACTTTTGCGCGCGCCGCGGTAACGGCATTTAAAAGCGACGACTTGCCGGCGTTCGGAAGCCCCACAAGCCCCGCATCGGCAATCATCCGCAACTCAACATGCGCTTCCGCCTCCTCGCCATCTTTCCCCGGCGTAAATTGCTTTGGCCGCGTGTTGTGCGAGCCCTTAAAATGTTTATTGCCCAAACCGCCGCGACCGCCCATAAGCAGCTTTACTTGCTCGCCCTCGCGCAACAGTTCATACACCCTCTCTTGCCGCGCTCCGCGCGTAATCGTTATAAGCGACCCAACGGGAACTTCCGCTTCTGCATCTCTCCCATCGGCGCCGTGCTTGCCTTTGCTCTCGCCCGCGCCGCCGTCTTCGGCAACGACTTTCGGCGCATGCCGGTAGCCAGCGAGGCGCGCGATGTCGCGCACGGCGACGGCATACACATCGCCGCCTTTGCCGCCGTTCCCTCCCGCAGGGCCGGAATACTCTTTGCCCTTTTCATGAAGCCAGCGCACCACGCCGTCGCCGCCGCGGCCAGCTTTCACGCGCAAAGTTATTTCATCAACAAAAGCCATATTAAAGAATCTTTTTAACTTTAATATAGCCGCCTTCGCGCGCTGGAGCGCCCGCGAGGAGCGCCTCCGTAAAGACGCCGCTCTCGTGGGGTGTCTCGTCGTCGCGCAATACATTTACCAATGCGCCCTCTTCCGCCGCACGGTTCACCGACGAAATATCTTGGACTTGCTGTACATACGCGATAATCCCTTCCACATCTTTCGCAAGCGCCGCCGCCTCGCCTCCCCCCACTTCAATCCGCGCCAGCGCCGCCAATTTTTTAATCTCTTCTTTTTTAATCATATCGCCATACTACCATTCTACGAGAGTATGTCCAAAAACTCATTTTCTGACAGAACCGGAACGCCGAGCGTTTTTGCTTTTTGGGCTTTAGAGCCGGCATCTGCGCCGACAACCACAAAGCTTGTCTTTTTTGATACCGACTCAGACACCATGCCGCCGAGCGCTTTTATCTTCGCCTTTGCTTCGTCGCGGCTCATGCCCGCAAGCGTGCCGGTGAGCACGAGTGACTTGCCGGAGAGCTTCCAGGCACTCTGCCGCGAACGCGACACTTGCGGTGCAATGTGCACCTCGCGCATAAGGCGCGCGACAAGCGCGCGGTTTGCTTTTTCGCAGAACCACTCCACAACCGAACGGGCGACGATGGGACCAATTCCCAGTATCTGCTCCAATTCTTCAAACCGCGCGCGCTCTATTTTCTTAAGTTGGCCGAAGTGCTCCGCCAAATCCTCTGCCGTTTCTTCGCCGACTTGCGGAATGGAAAGGGAGACCAAAAAGCGCGCAAGCGTCACGCGGCGCGCGGCGGTAATCGCGGCAAGCACATTGTCTGCGGACTTTTCTGCAAATCGCGGAAGTGCGAGTAGAGCGCCGCGCTTCAGTGTAAAAATCTCGTCAAACGAATACATGAGCTTATGCGTGAGCAAAAGGTCAATAATTTTAGGCCCGAGCCCATCTATGTTGAACGCCTTTTTTGAGGCGAAGTGGTAGAGCTTGCGTTTATGCGCCGCAAAAGAATTCGGGTTGACGCACCGCCATGCGGCCTCCCCCGGCACGCGCAAAATTGCCCCGTCTCCGCCGCACTCGGCAACTTTCGTAGGCCACACAAACGGCTTTTCTTTCCCCATACGCACTTCCTTCACGACTGACACAATGTCGGGGATAACATCGCCCGCCTTTTGGATTACAACGGTGTCTCCCACCCGTACATCCAACCGCTTGATCTCGTCCTCGTTGTGCAGTATCGCGCGCGAGACGGTGGAGCCCGCAACACGCACGGGGCGCAAGTGCGCTACGGGCGTTACGACACCCGTGCGCCCGATTTGAAACGAAATGTTCAAAACGACGGTCGTAACTTGTTCCGCAGGAAACTTAAAGGCGATACCGAAGCGCGGCGCTTTGCCCGTGTAGCCAAGCGCATCTTGAAACCGCTTCTCGTCCACCTTTACTACAATACCGTCGGCAAAATATTCTTCTTTGTGCATCTTTTCTTTCCACGCTTCCCAATATGTAATAACCTCATGGATATTCTCATAACGCTTAAAATGCGGATTTACCTTAAACCCGAGCTGTGCAAGGTAACGCAACTCTTCGTACTGCGTTTTTGGGAAGACAGCATCGGCCAATGCAAGGTCGTACACGAAGCACTCAAGTTTCCGCGACGCGGCAACTTTCGGGTTTAGCTGGCGGATAGAGCCGGCGGCGACATTACGCGGATTGGCGAAGGGCTCCTCACCCGCCTTCGCGCGTGCGCGGTTAAGCCATGCAAGTGTGCTCTTTTTGAGCCACACTTCGCCTTCAACGACAACCGAAACGGGTGCAGAAAGACGGAGCGGCACCGACTCAATCGTCTTCACATTTTCCGTTACCTCCTCGCCGACGGCACCGTCGCCGCGCGTCGCCGCGCGGACCAAAAGCCCCCGTTCGTACTCCAGCACCACTTTTAAGCCGTCAATTTTATGCTCACAGACATATGCGGGCGCTTCGTCCAGTCCCGTTGCATGCTTTAAGAATCTCTTCACCCGCGCGTCAAACTCCAGTACTTCCTCTTCCGTAAACGCGTCGTTAAACGACCACTGCGTGATTTTGTGCGTTACTTTTTTAAACTCCGGGAGCGGCGCGCCTCCAACCCTCTGCGAGGGAGAGTCGGGAGTTATGAGTTGCGGGTCTTTCGTCTCAATCTCCACAAGTTCGCGCTTCAGCGAATCCAATGCTTCAGGTGAGATGGTTGATTTGTCTAATACATGGTACTCATAGCGATATTTCTCTATCGCTTTTTTGAGCTTTTCCAACCGCTCTTGCACTGCTATGGGTAGAGGCGTCTTCATACATTGCACTCTAATACTTTACACGAATTGCGCGCTCAATGCGATTTGGATTTGGGTTTGTCGTACAGTCGTTTCTGCCACGCGATTCAATGACTGTCGTGGGAATCTTGTCACGATTGTCGTCATTTTTAGAGACATTTACCTTCGCGCACGCAGTACCGTCAAGCGGCACGGTGAACACCGAAGTTGCTGAGAATGCCGCGCGCGTTGCGGAGACGAAAAATACGATATCGCGACAACGGATAGAGGTGGGATTTGGTATCGCGCGCGAATCGGTGGATGTTGCAAAAACAGCCGGCCGTTTGCGGTCGTGGTAAAAAGCGCACTCCCATCCGGAATCAGCAGCATAAAACGCGAGGTGCGACTCGCGCGCCGCGGCAGAGAGGTCCAGCTCGCGGAGTATGATGTTGAAGGTGGCGATGCCAAGCGACAGAAGAAGCGCGCCGACCAGCGACGCAAAAAGAAGCGTGAATCCACCATGCGTTGTATTTGTTTCCATATTCGTAGACATTTGTAGATTCGTAGTATTCGTATATTTCGTATGTTTACTTCTACCAGTCATAAAGATATTCGCGTATCGTAATCGCGCGCTCGGGGAGGTTGCCTGTCTTCCATCGCACGGTAACGGCAACCTGCGCCTCGTCGTCTGAAGTTTGGTTGCCGTTTGGTATCGTATCAATCCGCACCTCGCGCACAAAGCGAGTGTCTTCCCACCCGATCGCGCCTTGCGGCTTGTAACCGTACTTGCCGGTTGCCGTTTGGAATGCAAGCGGCTGGCAGAAACTTCCGTACGGTGGCTGTGCTCGGCGGCTACATTGAGCGACGGCTTCGTCTCGGCCTTTCGTGGCATCCACTTCGCACAGTTGCCCGAGGCAATCGGCAGACAGCCCGAAGAGCCAGTTGCTTCTGCGGCGATGTTCATTGCCGTCGCGCATCATCCGGATATACTCTATCGCTTCCTCCACAAGGAAACTCGCAAGCACTTGGTCGCGCGCATAGACGGCGGAGCGGATGCTCCGTGTCGCAAGGGTTAAGGGCCCCACAATGGCGCTTATCAAAATGGCGACGGCAACCAGCGTTTCTATGAGTGAAAAACCGCGCATATATTCTAACTATCCAATAACCGCTGGGTCATAAAGGTTTGGACATCGAAGCGCGACTCAAGCTTCTGCCCGCCCCGCATCACACCCCCAACCCGCAACAGCGCATGCGGCTGTATGCCGTCGCCCGCTTCCTCGCCTTGGAGCAAAAAGCAAAAACGCGACACCAGCACCTCCGGCGCCGTTACCCCGACCGCGTTGCCGCCCCCGACACGGCGCACGATCTGTGTACCGTTTAAAGAATACGACGCGGCAACGCCGTCTTGAGAGACAAAAGAAATCCCGTTTGCATACCCGTTTTCGCATATGCCTTTTGGAAATGTCGCCACCGAATAACTAGAGCCGGTGCGTAGGTTGCGCGTTACGCTCTCTAACGCAAAGTGTAGGTTATTGACGACTGACTTAAACGCTTGCGCCTTGCGATTGGCGTCGGCAACCGCAAGCAAAGCGCCTGCGGCAATGAGCGCGACCACGGTAAACACTGCAACCGACATCACCATTTCCACTAGAGTAAAACCTCTAGTGGAATTTTTGATTTTTAATTTCCAATTTTTAAACATGGAAGATTTACTTAATGGATATTTGGCCGGTTTGGAACACTTCCACCGTGCGCGCCTCGCGCCCGCGCGGCGAGACGATGGTTATGGCGCCGCTTCGATACCGCGTTTCGCTTTGGCTGTTCAAGTTGGTGCGAACAAAGGCGTCGGGCGTCGGACGCTTAAAGAGTGCATCCAGAAAAGAAAGCGTTGTATCCCCAGTCAAGAAGTTGCGGCACTCGGGGCTCCCGCCAAGAAGTGCCGACATACCGCAGAAGGAGCGTATCGTGTTGCCGCGCTCCAGCCGATACGCTTTGAGGCACTCTGACGCGCCGCCCGCCACACATGCGCCATTTACATCGGCGCCGTCGTAGCGGCGATTGCCATTGCGGTCGGCAAAAAAGATAAACGAGTCGGCCGCAGAGAAGTGCACGCCATACCCAATCGTAAAGACGCCCACCCCCAGAGGGCTCTCGCGCACCGATATGCCATAGCTCTGTGCTTCGCGAAGCGAGAGCGCTATGTCGTAGGCAAGATTGGTCGCCAAGATACTCTCGCCAAATCGTCCGTGGTTTAAAAGCGCCGCGCCGGTAATGATGGTAAAAAGCGCAACGACAATGAGCATCTCTATAAGCGAAAACCCGCCTTGAGGGTGCACTACCATACCAGTATTGTAATATCAAAACCGAAAAACCACACGAGAAACGCGGCCATTGCGAGGAATGGTCCGAATGGCAGTTCGCTTTTGAGAGAAAACGAGGCGTTTTGTATAAAGCGGCTTGCGAGAATAAGAAGAACCCCAATGAGCGCCCCGAGCCAAAAGGCGGCGAAAAGTCCAAAGAGCCCGAGCGAGAGCCCAAGAAACCAGCCAATACCAAGCTCAATCTTGGCGTCTCCAAGGCCCATCCACCGCCCGCGCGAGAATAGCCAAAAGGCGGCAAGGGGTAGCGCAAGGAGCGGACCGGCGACAAAATGCTCCCACGAAAACGCGGCTTGCCCACTGCTCACAAGCCACGGCGATAGAAACCCGAGCGCCGCAAGCGCGAAGGCCCCGCCGTTTGGTATAAGCTTGGTGCGAAAGTCGTAAACGGATATGGCGATGAGGATGCTCCAGAAAATCCAATGAGTAAAAAGGGGGGAGTAAAAGGTGGGGAGTAGAGAAAAGTCAGATACACGATACAGAACGAGTAAGAAAACAATGCCCATTATGAGCTCCACAATCGGGTATTGGAGCGAAATCGGCGCGCGGCATGTGCGGCACTTCCCGCTAAGCGCAATAAAACTCGCAAGAGGAATAATCTCGTACCATGCAAGCCGCCGCCCGCAGTGCCTGCATGCTGAAGGAGAGAGGATGGAGCGCAAAGTCCCGTACCGAAAGCTCCACGCATTCACAAAGCTCCCGATAGAAAGCCCGAGTAGAAAAGCGACGAAGAGGAGAATGCCCATTACGGGATTACATCAAACACAGGGTCAGTACCGGCAAAGTCGCTACCAAGAGTACCGCCGCCGGGGCATATGGTTGCTGCAGTTCCTGCACCTTGGTCTTTGTCGCTCGTCAGTGCAATATTCGTGCCTTCCTCAAGAGTGACACCTAAATGGTACGAGGTGCAACTGGAAAGCGGAACATATTTGTAGTAGGCAGGGTCTGGTTCGGACGGAATAAAACCGGCATTGGGAAGGGCCGAAAGTGCTTGCGGATATTTTCCACTGTTTGCGTCAAAGTAGAGCTCAAGCGCCAGCTGGACTTGCTTCACATCATCCACGCGCCGCGCATCGCGCGCCTTCTTGCGCGCACTGTTTAAGGACGCGACCACCACCGACGAGAGAATGCCGATAATCGCAATAACGACCAAAAGCTCAATGAGCGTAAAGCCGCGCTGTTTCAGTGTCTTCATACAAAATGCAAAAATGAATAAAAATAAAAAGCGATACCCCCTAGTATAAACCTACCCTTATTTCGCGCAAGGGGTGTGTGGATAGCAAAAACAAGGCGCGCGCGCTAAATACTCGCGGAAATGCTGTAAATCGGAATGAGGACGGCGGCGAGGAGCACACCCACCCCGAGCCCGAGCCCGACGATAAGTATCGGCTCAATAAGCCCGACGAGCGTATCTACCGCCGCCGTTACTTCGCGGCGGTAGAAGCGCGAGAGCGTTTCCAATATATTCCCGAGCTCGCCCGCCTCTTCGCCAACCTTGACCATTGCCGTCATAATGCCCGGGAACTCGCGGTGCCGCGAGAGCGAGTCGGACACGAGCCGCCCGCCCTTCACATCTTCGGCAATGTCGGTGAGCGCGCGCGCATAGACGGGGCTCCCCACCACATCGCGCGTAATCTCGAGCGCGCGCACAATAGGTATCGCCGCAGAGAGCATGGTGTGCATATTGTCGGCGACGCGCGAGAGGTAGAGCTTGCGGAGCAGATTCCCGATTTTTGGGATGCCGAGTATGAATCGGTCTGCCGCCATCTTCCCTGCGGGCGTTTGGACCCATCGCCACAGCGCGACAACACCCGCCACCGCGAGCGCTAGAATCACCACTCCGTAGGCGACGAAAAAGTCACTCATAGAAACGACGATGCGTGTATAAAACGGCACTTCCCTGCCCGACTCGGCAATGACATGCGAGAGTTGGGGGATGACGGTGGTGAGCATCAAAATCATAACGGCAAAAAAAGTAACGATAACAAACACGGGGTAAATGAGCGCGTTCTTTGCCTTGGTGGTCACCTCATACGAACGCTCCAAGTGGTCGGCAAGAAAGGCAAAGCTTTCGGAGAGCTTACCCGCCTCTTCGCCCGCGCGCACCATACTTACATAGAAATTGGAAAAAATGTGCGGATGCCGCGAGAGAGCGCGCGAGATAGCGGAGCCGCCTTGCACATCGTCGGCGACTAAAGTTAGCGCTTCGCGGAGCGTTACCCCCTCTACCTCCGCCGACAGGAGGCGGAAGACGCGGAGGGCAGATACTTGCGCGGTAAAAAGGGTAGAGAGCTCGCGTGAGAGGAGCACCACTTCGCGCGTTTTGACGCGGTCAAAGAAGGCGAGCCGCTTGCCGAGGAGCGGTCCTCCTTCGGCGGAGACCACCGACGAGACGGTCAGCCCGCGCCGCTGGAGCGATTCTATAGCCGCATCGCGCGAGAGCGCATCTATCGCGCCCGTCTGCGGGGCCCCGCTTTGGTCTACGGCTTGGTAGTTGAAGAGCATGTATCTTTATTTTATACGCATTGCCGTGTCCACACAAACCAAAGTAAATAATATTCAAACCCCGCTTCGCGACAAAAGCACCTTGATGGTCTTCAGGGCAATGATGATGTCCAAGAAAAAGGAGCGGTTTTTGATGTAGTAGAGGTCGTAGGAAAGCTTCACCCTCGTTTCCGAGACATTTGCGCGGTAGTGTGGATGGTTCTCGTGGTAGAGCTGTGCCCAACCGGAAAGCCCGGGTTTAATGAGGTGGCGAATGTTGTAGTAGGGAATCTCCCGCTCGTACACGCGCACGAGCTCGGGGAGCTCGGGGCGCGGCCCAATAAGCGAGAGGTCGCCACGCACGATATTCCAGAGTTGCGGCAACTCGTCTATGCGCGTTTGCCGCAAAAAAGCGCCGATGCGCGTAATCTCTCCGGGCCCACCGCCCGATACAACTCGCATGCTCCGAAACTTGAGCGTCTTAATTGCCCGCCCGCCCTTCCCCACCCGGGTCTGCGCGATAAAAAAGGGGCGGCCGCTCTCCAGAGCAAGCGCGAGAAAAACAAGCGGGTACAGGGCAAGCGAGCATGCCCCCACAAGCGACGCAATCACCACATCCATCAGCCGCTTGAGCGCATCGTAAGAGATCTTGGGCGCCGTAGACACATTCTCCAAAAACCAGTTGTAGCGAACGAGCGACAGGGGAATCCGATTAAAAATCTCTTCGTAAATTTTGTGCAGGCCGACAAAACGCACGCCCGAAAAGATAAGGTTGTAGAGGTGCGGGAGCACCGGCTCCACCAAGTCACTGCGCAAATCTACCGCAATGAGGTAAATGCCCTCTGCATAGACGCGCCTCACGATTTCTTCCTTAAAGTCCATCGCCGCGAGCGCCTTCGCATCTACTGAAGAGACGAACGCAATGTTATAGTGCCAATTGTTGTTTACTTCAGTAATGAGTTCTTTAAGCTCATCACCCTCGCCGATAGCAATCGCCTTTTCCCGCTTCCAAGGGGAGAGTATGGCGCTCCCATAGATCCGCCACAAAAGCATTAAGGGGAATGAAACTGCAAGGTACAGAAACAAACTGCCCTTGGGGGTAATCTGAAACACGGGCAGGAAGTAGAAAAACACCACCGCGAGCACGCTGTTTAAGAGCAGGGTGTTGAACAAGAGGTGCGGCAAGCGGTGGCGCAATATGACGGTCTGCTTTTCGTAGAGCCCCGCGATAAAAAAGACGACAATCCACAGCGCAAACAAAAAAAGGAACGGGAGGAAGTGCGCCGTAAAGAGAGCACGGTCAGGAACGCCCGCATAACGCAAAAAGAGCGTGAGCCACAAACTCGCCGCGAATACGAGAGTATCGCCCAAGAGGAGCGCGATATGTTCCCGCCTATTGAAGATATCCATATAACGGGGGTAGTATAAAGAAAAACAGCTTCGCTTTCAATCTATGCATACAACCACTACCAAGAAGGTTTTATTCCTAATTACGAAAGGGGCGTGGGGCGGCGCTGGACGGTATGTGTACGACCTTGCCACAGCGCTCCCCAAAGAAACATACGAAGTGGTGGTTGCCTGCGGGGCGGGCGACGCGCTTCCACAGAAACTTGCGGCGGCGGAAGTGCGATGTGTGCGAATGCCGCACCTTGGCCGCGGTGTCGGCCGCGCCGACATCGCGGCATTCTGCGAGATTTTCTCGCTCATCAAAAAAGAACGCCCCGATATATTGCATCTCAATAGTTCCAAAGCCGCGTTCCTCGGCGTTCTTGCCTCCCATGTTGTCTCCTTGTTTTCTTTTCTATCGCCGAGCGCGCCGCGCGCCGCGTCTAAAATAATTACCACTGTCCACGGCTGGCCGCAGAACGAACCGCGCCCCTTGGTAGAGTGCGCCGCGCTCCATTTCCTTTCGTGGCTCACGGCGCTCCTCTCGCACGCGGTGATTGTGCTCTGCCGCGCCGATGAGGCATCGGCGCGGCGGCTTCCGTTCATCGGCAAGAAAACGCATCTTGTACCAAACGGCCTCGCGCCGTTTATAATGCGCAAACGCGGCGCGGCGCGCGAAGCGCTGGCACCGGGGATAACGCCCAAGACGACGCTCATCGTTACCATTGCAGAACTGACCAAAAACAAGGGTTTGCCCTATGCGCTCGGCGCCGTGGCGTTGCTCGCCCGCGAACACAATCTCCCTCCATTTTTCTATACCCTTATCGGCGAAGGCGAGCTGCGTTCTGTGTTTGAAAAGATGATTGCCGAACAGCACCTAGAAAAAGTGGCGCGTCTTGCGGGATTTGTGCCTGACGCGTCGCGGCTTCTCTCTGGGGCGGACATATTTCTTTTGCCGTCGCTCAAAGAAGGGTTGCCGTATGTGCTTCTGGAAGCGGGGTTGCTCGGCGTACCCGCCGTTGCAACACGCGTGGGCGGCGCACCCGACATAATAGACGACATGCGAAGCGGCGTACTCATTCGCCCCAAACGCGAAAAGGAAATCGCCGACGCGCTCCGCTTCCTTCTGCGCGAGCATAAAAAGCGCGAGGCGTTCGGCGCGGCGCT
>CAYTVT010000009.1:0-14126 GCA_964441855.1 uncultured Candidatus Saccharibacteria bacterium
TGGTGCACCGCATGCTCGCGGCGCACCTGCACGGCGAGAAGATAAAAGAAGAGGAATGGACAACGTACGAAGCGATCGCGACGCACATTACCGAGCGGGAAATAGGCGCGGCGGAAGCCGAGCGCGAGTCGGTGAAGATTAAAAAGACAGAGTATATGTCAGAGCGCGTGGGGCAGGAGTTTGAAGGTGTTATTTCAGGCGTTACCGAGTGGGGTATATATATAGAAGAGAACGAGACGAAAGCGGAAGGAATGGCGGCGCTTCGCAACTTCGGCGACGACTTCTATTCGCTCAACGAAAAACAGTATTGCATCGTCGGCGCGCGAAGCAAGAAAAAATACTCACTCGGCGATAAGGTGCGCTTCAAAATCATCGGCGCAGACCTCGAGCGCAAGACGCTAGATTTTAAAGTTCTCTGATCACCACTCTTTTGTCTCTTTGTCACTCTCCCGATTAACTGCTATAGCAATTAATTGGAAGAGTGTAAAAGAAAAACCCCGCGACCGTTTGCACGATCGCGGGATTGTGTTTCTGCTCTATTTCATTTATGCATATCCACCGCGTGGTAGAAAGCATAGTCGAGCGCAACGCGTTGAGTAAGGCTACGTGCCATCTCACGAAATTTGTCTGCTTTGTCTGTCTCGCCAAGAAATTCAGCAAGAGCAGTTGCAATACCATAACTTCGTGATTCCTCCGTTTCTTCGATGGCAGCTCGCATGAGGCGCTCCATTGCAGCGTTCGGCAGTTTATCTCTTTGACTCGAGTCGTCTTGACAAAAGTCAAAGTGATGACCGTAGCGAACGAGCATGTAGTGAGCTGTGCCCACCTTTCCGCGAGCCACGCATTTCACGAAATAACTCTCCACAAGCTCTTTCGTGTCGTCATTTTGGCGCCAGTAGTAGTCCGTTTGATAGACGAGGAAGTCAAGAATCTCCATGAATCCCTCGGGGGCACGTCCATTCCTCGTGTAGTTGGGCTCATTCCAATCAAAACAACCTTTGACGAGAATGTCTTCGAGCTCGTGGAGGAGCAATTGACGGGCAATAGGGTCAGCGACCTTACGAAGATCATCCTTTCCCACCTTCAGTCCTTGCCACCAATCAACGAAGTAAGCAGTCTTGAATCGATTGCGTTGCCGCGTTCGAAGCATTTCCACCCACATTGAGCGAACTTCATCTTCCGTGAATCCAAACGACAGAAGATAATCGATGACGTCTTGCAACGTCGGTTTCTCCGAGGGATTCGGCAGAATCATATGCACGTGATATTGCGGCATCTTGGCACTGCCAAATTCATAGACCACCAACACATTGAGGATTCTTTTGAGAAGCTCATTGTCGTCAGCGAGATATGTTCTGGCAGCCACCAAGGCCGAACTCCACATGTCACTATACTGCGGTGCCTTCGGATTAGCATACTGATCAAGCATGCTGGTAATTACTCGGCGCACAAGAACTTTCGTTCCCGCTTCATCGAGTTGGAGACGGTTGACTTCATCACGGAAGCCTAGATATTTCTGTTCACCCCCTGCGGAGTGTAGAAATGCCAGACTATCCACGTGTTTAGGGTCGGTCCCTTGAAAGCGGCGTATCAATGCCACATTTCGGACTCCCTCTGGGTATAACGTATCTAACTGCATACTGCTTCCTTTCTCTGTTTGAGCGTGCTCTGAACCATTCGGCCGAGCGTGCTCCATGACGAGACGTTCAAGCGTCTCAACTCCAAAGTCTCGTCGCAACATTGCGAGAGACCGCGCTGCCTTCGCTTGCCGACGGGGCCAGCGAAGTAATGCCAGTTCATAAGCCTTACTCGGGCTTTCTGTTCTGGCAAAATTGATGAGCTCTGCATGACGCAGAGCAGGCAGAGAGAGCTTTGCGAGCTCCTCTAAACTCTCTTTGTTCATGCAAAACCTCCTATTTGTAAAGTGTCAAAGTTCCGACCTGCTTTTAACATAGCACAACCCACATATCTCGTCAAGTTGCGCGGAAAAGTGGGGTTTGCTATTATATTGGCACAAATGCCTTCGGGCCGGCCCCCGCAAGGGGGAGAAAATATAGAAAAGCCGTCAAAGTAAATCTTTGACGGCTTTTCGTATGCGCAGAAAGGTCTTCTTATCAAGTGTTGTGATCTGTTTATCGAGGCGCTTCGTGTCTATGAGGCGTATTTGCGAGATTATAGCAACTGCTTTTGTACCATCGACTGCACCGACGGACACACGATACTCGTTCTCCTTTGTCGCCGTCGTTAAAGGAATTACAATGCACACATTTCTGCTGAATCCTTTCAGGATTAAGACAGGGCGTGAAAAATCTTCTCCTGTGCCGTCTTGTTCAAATCCGATATTTGCGCCAAGGCGACACCAGCGTATTTGGCGCTCGTGATACAGGGGTGAGTAAGTGTCATCCTCATTGGTCTTTTTCTTTATTCTGTTCCATCCGTCAAAATCCTTTTGCATACGGGAATATTATCATATCTCTGTACTGTTTGATTTGCACAATATTTCTTTTGCGTGCCCCCACACCAATCCGTTGCGGGTTGGTGTGGGGGCGTGTCATACTGCGGGCATGGCGCAGAAACTTTTGATTGTAGAGTCGCCGGCGAAAGCAAAGACGATTGGGAAGTATCTAGGCTCGGACTTCATGGTGAAGGCCTCGGTTGGTCATGTGCGCGACTTGCCGAAAAGCAGCAAGAACGCGATAGACATTCAAGGCGGCTTCATCCCCCACTACGAAGTAGTGAAGAAAAAAGAAGCCATAGTCGCCGAGATTGCCGAGGCGGCGAGGAAAGTGCAAGAAGTAATACTTGCCACCGACCCCGACCGCGAGGGTGAAGCGATCGCGTGGCACATCGCGGAACTGCTCAAAGAGCAGTTCCGAAAGCACAAAACAGAGAGCGCAAAAACCAAACCGGAAATACAAAGAATTACTTACCACGAGATTACAGAGGAAGCGATTAAAAACGCGCTAGCGCACCCGCGCGCGATAGACCAAAACCTCCGCCGCGCCCAAGAGGCGCGGCGGGTCTTGGACCGGCTCGTGGGCTACGACCTCTCGGGGCTCATTTGGAAGAAAATCCGCTACGGGCTCTCGGCGGGTAGAGTACAGTCGCCTGCACTGCGTATCCTTGCCGAACGCGAGCGCGAGATACAGGTGTTTGTGCCCGAAACCTTTTGGGTAGTCACCGCCGAAACCGAGACCCCTTCTCGTGAGAAGCTACTTCTCACCTGCACCGAAGAACCACGGGACAAAGCATTGGTGGACAAAATAGTAAAAGAAGGCAACGCGGGCGCGTGGCGCGTTACCGATGTATCCGAAACAAAAGCCAAGCGCGCCCCGCGCCCGCCCTTTATTACTTCCACGCTACAGCAAGCCGCTTCTACACGACTCGGCTTCTCGCCCGGGCGGACGATGGCGATTGCGCAGAAGCTCTACGAAGCGGGGCTCATTACCTACATGCGCACCGACTCTACCAACCTCGCGCATTCCGCGAGCGCGCAGATTGCGGGGGTGATAGAAAAAATGTTTGGGAAAGAATCCGTATCGCTCCGCGCATACGCCGGAAAAGTGAAGAACGCGCAGGAAGCGCACGAGGCGATCCGCCCCACGCATGTCTCGCGCCAAAGCGGCGGCGGCAACCCCGAGCAGAAAAAACTTTACGAGCTTATCTGGAAGCGCACCATCGCTTCGCAAATGCCCGATGCAGAAATGCTGCGAACGAAAGTAACGGCGAACATCGCGGCGGGCGGCATACCCGACTTTGCCGCAAACGGCGTGCGGCTCCTCTCTCCGGGTTGGCTCAAAGCCGACCTCGACGCGCGCGGCGAAGATGTGGAGTTGCCTAAAGCGGCCGTCGGCGACGCGCTTGCGCTTGTGTCTCTTGCCACGCAAGAGAAACAAACCGAACCGCCTAGCCGCTATAGTGAGGCAGGGCTCGTGAAGGAGCTTGAGAAGCGCGGCATCGGGCGGCCATCCACCTACGCCTCTATTATGAGCACCTTGGAAGAACGCGCATATGTGACCAAAGAAGGCCGTTCGCTCAAACCCACGGATGTCGGAATGGTTGTTTCTGGCTTTTTGGAAAAACATTTCGCGTCATACATTAACGATTCGTTCACCGCCGAGATGGAAGATAAGCTGGACGACATTGCGGCGGGAACGCGCGAATACGAAAAGACCCTCCGTGAATTTTACACGCCATTCGCCAAAGAAGTGAAGAAACAGAGCAAAGACGCCGAAAAGATTACTTCGCTCGGCGATGCGCCGGAGGGTATGCACTGCCCCGTCTGCGATGGCGCCATGGAGCGCAAGCTCTCGCGCATGGGAACATTTTATTCGTGCAAGAAGTTTCCCGACTGCAAAGGCGCACGGGCGCTAGACGGCAGCACCGTGGAGGAGAAACCCGATGTGCCTATAGGAGAACACCCGGAAACGCATGAACCGATTTTTGTAAAAGTAGGGCGCTTTGGACCGTATGTCCAACTTGGTGAAAAAAAGAAGGGCTCAAAAGAAAAACCCAAAATGGCGAGTATCCCCAAAGAAATTGCTCCCGAGTCCGTTACAGTTGCCGTCGCACTGAAACTCCTCTCGCTCCCCCGCCTGCTTGGCGCACACCCGACTACCGGCAAAGACATTACCGCAAGCCGCGGACGCTTCGGCCCCTACATCGTGCACGACGGCGACTTCCGCTCGCTCAAAGCCCCCGACAACCCCTACGACATCGCGCTCCAGCGCGCACTTGAGATTCTGAAAGAAGAAAAGAAAACCCGGCGAGGCAAAAAACCTATTTCAAAACCACCTTCTCCACAATGACGGGGGCGCTGGGTGCGTTGCGCGCATCTACTTCCGCGTGGCTTATGGCGAGCGCGGCATTCAAACCTCCTGTTACTTTTGCAAAAATAGTGTGCTTGCCTTGGAGCCACGGCGTCTCGGGAGCCGTAACGATGAAAAATTGGCTCCCGTTCGTGTCGGGGCCCGAGTTTGCCATCGCAACCGCGCCGCGCAGAAACTTCTCATCATTTATTTCATCGCCAAATTGGTAGCCGGGCCCGCCGGTGCCCCAGTAATCCTTTTTCATATCGTCTTTGGAGAGCGGGTCGCCGCCTTGAATCATAAAATTATTTATTACACGGTGGAACCGGGTTTCGTCGTAGAAGCCGCTCTCGGCAAGCTTCACAAAGTTGGCGACCGTCTTCGGCGCTTTGTCCAACACAAATGAAATCTCTATGGAGCCGTAGTTGGTCTTTAAGGTTGCGCCGCTCCACTCGCCCGCCGCGCGCACTTCTGCATTTGTTTCCATGTCTTTTTTATTCTCCTCTGCGCCGCGCGCAAAATACCACCACAGCCCCAACGCTCCGACGACGAGCACCAGTGCAATAATAAACGGCGTCCGAAATTCTTTGAGAATCATACTCTAATAATACAGAAATGCGAAACGGAAAGCAAAATTCTCGTCCGCGTAGGACCCCCGTAGAGAGGGTAAAACGGCGAGAATTTTGCTTTCCGTGAAGCGTTTATTTCTTCCACCACTTCCATTTGATGGACGGCATTTTGAAGCGGGGCATGCGCGGGAGCTTGAAGCGAGGGATGCGTGCATACTTTGCGCCAACATCGTACCACCCGCGAAGTAAGTCCTTCACCGCGCGACGCGAGCGGCGCACAAACGAGCGGTACCTCCCCTTGGCGCGCGAAAGCGATACCTCCAGCTCGTCGCGCGCATCGTTTACCGCCGCATGCAAATCGGCGCGCTCTGCAACTGTGCGGGAGAGCCCGCGCCGCGAACGCACATTAAACTCGGCGCGGTACACGAGGCCCTGTGCGTGATGGCGCGTCGTGCGCCCGACCTCAATTTGCACCTTAAGCGTCGGGTCGCTCATGTCTATAAGACCCGCGAGCGAGGTAAAGCGGTGTTCTACAAAGTCGCGCAACTCGGGAGTCAGCGTGAGGTTCGTTGCTTTGATATTAAAAGATAGCGGCAACATACCGTACGCGTATTATAACGCACTATTTGTTTCTTTTGTAACGCACCATGAGTTGCGCTTCTGCCAAAATGTGCCCTTTTGCTTCGGCAAGTACTTTTGCTTTGGTACTGCCGACCGAAAGCGCCAGCGTTTTGCTCAACGCATAGAGGCGGAAGAAGTAGCGATGTTCGCCGATTGGCGGGCAAGGACCACCGTAGCCCGTTTTGCCCCACGAGTTCTTGCCCGCGCGCCCGACGGGTTCTTTGCCCTCCTGAATCTCGCGTATGGTCGGCGGAATATTGAAGACGACCCAGTGGTCCCACACGCCACCCACCGCGTCGGGGTCATCCACAATCAACACGAGCGACTGCGCTTTCTCCGGCACGCCGGAAATGGAAAGCGGTGGCGACACATTCGCCACATCGCAAGTAAAACGCGCGGGAATAAGTCCGCTATTCGCAAATGCGGTGCTTGAAAACGAGAGCGTGTTTTTGACGGCGTTGGCGTTCACGATCGGTATAGTAGCACTTCCTACTTCGGCGACTTGCGCCGTTGTTGCGAAACGCGAGAGTTGCGCGCTGACCCAACTTGAAAGAGAGGTGCTCGTCGGGTTGAACGCGAGCAGAGAGAACATAAGTATCAAACCAAGAAATATGCCGCCAGCGAGTTCCATCTGCTTTCTGTATCATATTTCTACTCGTTATGCAAGTTTGCATATGAGCAATATCTGTGTAGAATACTCTCCGGATAGTACAAAAAGAGAAAGGATGTGGAATGCGCTTTGATGAACCCCCTATGTACCTTGAAAAGGGATCATTGGGATCAATTGTGGACAAATTGCTTGCATTTTTGGACCGATGGGCAAAGAAAGAAGACAAAGGAGAAACGGGTATTGTCTTGGATGGTGAATTTGGCGATACTGGCGTGCGCTGGTTGAAAGAGTACCAAAAGGTGCGAGGTCTTGAACCAGACGGGGGGTGCGGACCAGAAACTCGAAAGACAATGCTCACCAAAGACGGGTTCGATTTTGTGAAAGCCGCTGCTTTGTGTGAGGACATAAGCGAATATGTCCAATCTGACGGAACTACCCTGTATTGGGCGATCGGGATTATGGCAACACCCAACAAAGAAGAGGCGATGTATCGGTTCTACAAAAGCCGACACGGAAATTGACGGCGCGAACGGCTTACACAGCAGTGTGAGCCGTTTTTTATATGTTCAACTTATTACAAATCCTCCCCTCTCCCCTCCTTTATAAAGGAGGGGTGGGGGGTGGATTTATTCACACCGCAAGGCCCCAGCGTGTTTTAGGCACAGATATTTGGCGGTTTAATTAATTGGCAATTGGTAAATCTGTATGTTATGGTATAATTCTCCTTGAGACATTTCAAGGTTTGCTCTTTAACATCCACCTATATCATAGAGAGGATAAAATAATGAATGAAATGCGTGAACAAATCCTGCATGGTATCAAAGAAATACTGCAAGAAATAAGTTGTATTTCAAGCGCAAGATTATACGGCTCATGGCTTTACAATGAGCTGTCTGTGGATATGGATATCGCCATCATGGTGCAAAGTAGCTTCGGTGTTGTGGACATCAAACACTATCGCGTGTTACGAGATCTACGCTGTTCGTTGTCAACTAACATAGGACAGGATATAGATCTCGTTCTGCACACTGATGATGAATTCGCTGACCGCAACTCACCTCTGTGGTATCCGCGATACAATCCATCACTTGTTTTCGGTCGCGATATAAAGGGTACTTTTCGTGTCACCCCAATCAGTACGGCGACTCACACCTTTTCTTTCGCCGATC
Source organism: uncultured Candidatus Saccharibacteria bacterium (assembly GCA_964441855.1). Lineage (GTDB taxonomy): Bacteria > Patescibacteriota > Minisyncoccia > Phycocordibacterales > UBA10002 > UBA10002. The sequence goes on from CAYTVT010000009.1 coordinate 7,778, forward strand.
TTACCGCATATGTTCTCCACGACAATCGCACAATATGCAGACGCCAGCTCGTAAGGTCATTCAATGGAGAAGAAGGTAGAATATTCGTAAGTAAGTTACTGCACGGCCCAGGAAATGCACTCACATACCAAGCGTGTAAACATAAAATGGACTACACAATTCCTCCATCTAATCTTGAAGGGTGCTTCGAAGCATTCGACAGATTTTACGGGGTTGATTCAATGCCTGCTATCACCTTTCTTTCTGACCGCAAGATGTCAGTAGATTTTAATCACGGGGTGTTGTTGATGAACTGGTACGAAAGTCTCTTTAATCTGGTAATTCACGGCGACCAGTTCAAAGCCGATTACCAGCAAGTATGCCATGTTCTGAGCACACACTAAACATGACGCTCTCGCGCGATAAGTCAAGCTTATCTTGTGAGAGCGTTTTTTGATATAATGTAAACGCACCACCTATGCGCTTAGATTTACATATCCACTCATATTTTTCTGACGGGGAATTCTCGCCAGAAAGAATAACCAACGAAGTGACAAAAAGAGGTATATCGCTCTTTTCAATCACCGACCATAATATTCTCTCAAATACTGAGAAAACAAAAGAATACGCCATAAAAAATAATACGCGGCACATTGATGGCATTGAGATATCGACCATGCATCGCACATCTAATGTCAACCTATCCTTGCATATCCTAGGATACGGGAAAAAACTAGATCAGGGTCTTTTAAATAAAAACTTGCAGCAAACCATAGACGGCTATAATCATCGCGCATTCGCAATAATCAACAAGCTTAACAAGATATTTCCGGATCTCGCATTAGATTTTCAATCAGTAAGGCACGCTGATCAAGAAGCGTATGTGAGCAGGAATACATTGGCTAGGATAATTGTTGCATATCTTAATAACACCATCTCCATTAAAGATGTCTTAAAACAATATGTTTTTGTAGAAGAAGAGAACGACGATTGGATGATGTCGCCGAAAGAAAGTTTTGAGCTTATTACTCGCGCCAACGGTATCCCTATCTTAGCGCATTCAGGCAGAGAATTAAGGAAGCTGGGACCGATTGAATACCAGAAATTAATAGGAAATTTGGCTAGTTTCGGTCTCTTGGGGTTGGAGGTATATTATCCTAAACATACAAGCGAAGAAACCGACACTTTAAAAACAGTCGCGCATACACTTGGACTGTATATGACAGGCGGGAGCGATTGGCATGGCAAAACATATACGCCGGATATTGAAGTTGGGCGGGATATATCAAATGGGGATATTGCTGCATTTCTCAGTGATAAAAGAATGGGAATCTTATAGCAAGATTTCTCAGAATGTTGGTCGAAACGGTCTTCAAAAAGAAGGGCGCAACACAAAATTGTGTTGCGCCCTGAACGAACGAATAGAGAGATGCGTTACCCCTCTTGGATGTTTGCATGTACCGCTTTCAATTTCCCTATGATATCTTCGTATCCTCTCCGGATAAGATGAATATTGTGGAGCCGAGAGACGCCATTCGCAACCAGTGCCGCAATAATGTAGGAGAATCCTCCCCGGAGATCGGGGATGTGAATCTCCGCTCCATGTAGGACGGCTGGTCCAGCAATGACCGCGCTGTGTAGTGCGTTGCGATTGGCGAATCGACAGCTTATCTGTCCCAAGCACCTCTGGTAGAGCTGAATATTAGCCCCCATCAACTTGAGCGCCTCGACATATCCGAAGCGATCTTCATAAACGGTCTCATGAATGGCAGATAAACCATTGGCTTGCGTCAACATGACGCCGAACGGCTGTTGCCAATCAGTCATGAAGCCCGGGTACACATCTGTTTCAAGAGCCACCGACTTGAGAGTCTGACCATCTCTCCAAAACTCAATGCCTGACTCTTTGACTTCAAACGCCCCGCCTGCTTGCCGAAAGGTGTTGAGAAATGTTAGCAGGTTCATCTGTTCCGCCCCGCGCACAAAGATTTTGCCTTTTGTCGCGGCAGCAAGGCACGCCCACGAAGCCGCTTCAAGACGATCGGGTAATGCTTTGTGCTGAAAACCAGAGAGTTTGTTCACTCCATAGACAGTGATGACTCTGTGGGTATCCACGGAAATGACCGCCCCCATTTTCTGAAGTACTGCAATGAGGTCCATAATCTCAGGCTCAACCGCTGCGTTGCTGAGTTCGGTAACGCCGTCCGCCAAGACCGAAGAAAGCAGGACCTGTTCGGTCGCGCCGACGCTCGGATATGGAAGGCGTATCTTCGTTCCCCGCAAGCGATCGGCAAACATTTCTATATGTGTTTCGTGCACCTCTACCCGCGCACCGAGCGCCTTAAGTGCCTCAATGTGAAAATCAACGGGTCGGTTGCCGATTTGGCAGCCACCCAAAGCAGGCACGACTACATGCCCCGTCCGCGCAAGTAGCGGACCGCATGTTAGAATCGGAATGCGACTTTTTCCAGCGAATTCTCCCATTTGTTCTATCGACATCTGAGAGATTGTCGGCACTCTGATGTTGAGCGATCGGTCACGCATATACTTCACACTGCCGCCGAACATCTTAATCATGTCGCGCACGATGTCGACATCAACAATTCTGGCGATATTTTTGATAATACAAGTATCACTCGTTAGCAAAGCCGCAACCATGTTCTTAGGTACGGTATTTTTTGCACCGCGAACAAATACTTCTCCTTCAAGTGGATGCGCGCCTTCAATGACAAGAATGTCAGAGAGCGTTTTTTTCATTCTACTGTCCTCCGTATATATAGGTTTGGTGTTAAAGAACACGCCTTGATATTATCAAGGTTCACTATATCGTAACATATAGATGCACTAAATGCAAGAAGGTTATTTGCCTATCTTTGTATTTTGTATTATTATGTTTCCTTTATGCAAGAAATCCGCAACATCGCCATCATCGCCCATGTGGATCACGGCAAGACCGCGCTGACCGACGCGCTCCTCGCGCAAGCGGGCGTTGGCACAGCGGGTGCTTCTATGGACAGCAACGCGCTCGAGCAAGAGCGCGGCATTACGATTTATGCGAAGAATACTTCCATTCCGTACAAAGGCGGGAAAATAAATATCGTGGACACGCCCGGGCATGCGGACTTCGGAAGCGAGGTGGAGCGTGTGCTCCGCTCCATTGATTCGGTGCTTTTGGTAGTAGATGCGCAAGAAGGCCCGATGCCCCAAACACGCTTTGTGCTCAAAAAGTCGCTGGAGCTCGGGCTTAAACCAATTGTGGTGCTCAACAAAATAGACAAACCCGCCGCCAACCCCGAGCGGACGCACGAGCAAGTGCTGGAACTTTTCTTTGAGCTTGGCGCTACGGACGCGCAGGCAAACTTCCCCATCGTCTACGCCGTCGGGCGCGAAGGCGTTGCAAAGAAAAAGTTGGCCGATGAATCAAAAGACCTCACGCCGCTTTTGGATACCATTGTGGAACAGGTGCCGTCCGCATCTACGCCAGAACTCGCGGCGAAGCCACTGCGCTTACAACCCTTCAACCTTGCCTACGACAACTTCCTCGGGCGCATGGCGGTCGCGCGTGTGTACGAGGGCTCTGCAAAACCGGGTATGAGCGTTTTTATAAAAAATGCAAAGGGCGAAACGCGCACCGGCAAAATTAGCAAACTCTTCACCTGGAACGGGATGGAGAAGCGCGAGGCGGCGGAGGTCGGCGCGGGCGACATTGCGCTCGTCGCGGGGCTCACCGACATCGGCATCGGCGAGACGGTGAGCGTAGAGAAAGGTGCATCTGCGCTTCCTATGATAGCCATAGACGAGCCGACGATTGAGCTCCAGTTTCTCGTCAACAATTCTCCCTTCGGCGGACGCGACGGCAAATTTGTAACATCGCGGCAAATCCGCGATTACTTGGAACGCGAGCTTGAAGTTAATGTGGGGCTTAAAGTGGATTTCTCGTCAAACGAATACTTTACCGTGCGCGGGCGTGGCGAGCTCCATGTCGCAATACTTCTAGAAAACATGCGCCGGGCGGGATATGAAGTGCAAGTGTCACAGCCGCAGGTTATCATCCGCGAAGAAAATGGCGCAAAAACGGAGCCGTTTGAGGAGGTGATTATAGACACCCCCGTCGAGTATCAAGGGGTAATTATAGAAAAACTGGGGCGGCGGGCGTTTGTGATTAAAGATATCCACGAGCACGCGGGTGCGGTGCGGCTCACCTTGGAAGGCCCGACGCGTGGCATCTTGGGCTACCGCAACCAGTTTGTGGTAGACACGCGCGGCGAGGGGCTAATGTCGTCGCGCTTTGTCGGCTTCAAGCCCTATGCGGGCACTATTGCGAAGCGCGTCGTGGGCTCCATGATTTCCATGGCAACAGGCAAGGCGCTCGGCTATGCGCTGTGGGGCTTCCAAGAGCGCGGGCTCCTCTATATTGGCCCCGGAACAGAAGTGTACGAAGGCATGGTGCTCGGCAACACTTCCAAAGGCGAGGAGATGCAGGTGAACCCAACCAAAGGAAAACAGCTTACCAATGTGCGCGCATCAGGTAGTGATGAGGCGATAGACCTCGTACCTCCGTATGAACTTACGATTGAGCGCGGGCTCGAAGTGATGGCGGACAATGAATATTTGGAAATAACGCCGAAGAGCGTACGCCTGCGCAAAAAGCACCTCACCGAAACTGCTCGCTCGCGCGCGAAGCGCGCGGATACCAAATAAGGAAAAAAGAAAGCGGCTCTCCGACAATAGTCGGAGAGCCGCGTGAGTATCTTGCTAATCCCCGCCGCAGATGCCAGCGAGCGCAAGAAACTCGTAGAGCGTGTGCACGCAGTAGTCGGCGCCAGCGTTCCGAAGCATTTTTTCGACGCTATGGTTGCCGCGCAAGATACCAACGGCGCGAACACCAGCGATTTTCGCGTGCTTCATATCGGCAGGAAAGTCGCCGAGATACCAAACATTTGTCGGTAGCAGTCCGTGTTTATCGCGCAGTAGTGTTATCGCCGTCGCCTTGTCTTCAATGTCGCCCTGTATCCCCGCAGAGAAAAAACGCGTGATGCCGTTTTCATCGCAATGGTGCAGAAGTGTTTTCTCTTGCTGTGCGCTGACAATTCCAGTAAGCCATCCGTATATCACAAGAGTAGCGAGCATCGGTGCGACATCCGCAAAAAACGATGCGGCATTAAAGCGGTCTACCCGCCGATTGAAATCCTTCCATAATTCTTCCTCGGAAAGATGCACGCCGCGCGAGCGGAAAAACTTCTCAAAGGGCGGGTGGCAGTGTTGCATATACTCCTCAAAAGAGGGAGGGGCGCACTGCGCGTCCGCAAAAATGTTGCAGGTGGCGCGGTACGCTATAGGAATACTGTCAAAAATCGTTCCATCAAAATCAAACAAAACTGCTTGCCTGTTCATTGTGTGTCCTTTCTTTTGTGCTGTTCTGCAAGGCAGGATAACATAAAAAACGGCGGAGCGAACGCGGGACCGTTTTTTATGTTTTGGACCTAGGGAGAATCGCACTCCCGTCTCATCCATGCCATGGATGCGTTCTACTACTGAACCATAGGCCCGTGTAGGGCATTTTAACACAAAACCCCCATGTGGGGGTTTTGTGTTGGATCAACAGAACTTCAGTTAGAAGCTCATGCGGTCGCCGCCGCGGTGGAAGCCGCCTCCGCCAGATCGGGGCGGGCGCTCCGCCATCGGGCGCGCCTCGTTCACCGTTACCGCACGGCCGTCCATGTCCTTTCCGTTCCACATATCAATCGCCTTCTGCGCATCTGCGTCTTCCATTTCAACAAAACCGAAACCGCGCGAGCGGCCCGACATTTTGTCCATAATGACATTCGCAGACACGACGGCGCCTGCTTTCGCAAACGCGTCGCGCATAGAGTCCGAAGTCGTGGAGTAGGAAAGGTTTCCTACATACAATTTCTTTGCCATATTTGAGTTCTCTATTTTCTAAACTGTCGTCCGACCTGCCCCGCAAGAGGCGGGGACTTTCTCAAATACGGCCTTCTGCTTACGCTTGGGAACCCCCTTGAGAAAACTACGACTCTTTAAGCATAGCATAGTTGCTATTTTTATGCAACTGGCGTATAAAACACGAAGCAGAAAGTGTTTTTCCTATGGCAAAACCCAAACAAACCTATCTGAAGAAGGTGTTGAATTTCTATTTCGCGCCGCTCTGGCGTACGATTTTTGCGTCCCTCTACCTCCTCTTTTTCGGCTACTTCGTCATTTTCTTTTTTGATTACCTGCTCCTTGCACTTCGTTTTCTCTACTACACACTTCGCCTTCCGACTATTATGCTTACACTGGACTACTTATTCTGGGGCGCGTCCTTCGTTGTACTCCTTGTGATTCCATTCTCCGCCTCGTTCTACGCGCT
>CAYTVT010000010.1:0-9047 GCA_964441855.1 uncultured Candidatus Saccharibacteria bacterium
TGAACCCAGGCCTTACCCACCCCATGGGTAAATACTGCCGTTATACTATACCCCGATGTTCTGCCCAACTGCATTAGATTACCTGAACTCTATCGGAATCTCCAGCGCGTCGTTATTTTTTGCTGACTCGGATGCGGAACGAGCCGCGACAAAAAGCCCTCCGGCGATAAGCGCCAAGAGTAACGCGATTTTGAGCATGCGGCTATAGTTACTCATGATCTGGCGGCGACACGAATGCTCTCTATCGCCGCCTTAAGGATTGTGGCGGGTACATAGCGGTTCCGCTCAGCACGAAACGCGCCGACATTTAGCCCCACTACCTCGCCTGACAGATTGACGAGCACTGTTCCCGACAGAGACGACGCCGCTTCGCGGTCGGTGTAAATTGCAGTAACGGCGCGGTCGGGAGTTTCTTTACGCGCAAGGTTTGCAATGATACCGGTCCCGACGGCATTGTCTTTCTCACCCCCAAGCGAAATGACCGTCTGCCCGAGCTTCAACGCATCCGCATCGCCCCACTCGGCGGGAACAATAGAAAACTGTGCGTCTGCCGGAGCAATGGCGGAAAAGAGCGACACGCCATGCGTACCGTCGGTACCGACAAACTTGAGCTCCGCAACCGCGCCCCCCGGAAACGCCGCAAGGAAACTACGCGGGATGGGAGTGCCGTATGCATCGAATTGTTGTGCAACGACGCCCGCGTCCACCGCAATAAGCCCGTCTTTGGACACCACGAGCCCGAGGCCTGCAAGCACTTCATTGCGTTTGTCGCCCACCCCCTCCACGCGCTTGACGCGCACGATATTCTGCGCGTTCTTTTCAATCGCGGCGACGGCGAGGTCGTCGGAGCGCACGACGACAGTTTCCTTCGTCACGATAGCCGCCTTTTGATTTTCTGCGGGCACGACCCGCTCCACCGTGCGCTCTACCACGCGGTTGATGGTTTGCGTTATGGCCTTTGGTGCGCGCTCCAAGAGCGATACCGTTACAATACCGGTCGCAATTGAGGTTACAAACGAAACGAGAAGCGCCAAGAGTACGAGTTGCTGTTTGGTGAGACCCTCCATTACCCCACAGTATATCGCTTTTGCTTTTGGAAACGCAAGGCAAATCGGTGCGCTTCGCTGTTTGCAAGCAGAACCGCGCGTTCCTCGGCGCTTCCGTATCGTATGTTCCCGAGAATCTCGCGCGGGCGATGGCGCTCGTCTTTGACGACGGCGACCACTGGTATAGAGATGGCGAACGGCGCGAGCGCGTGTTCCGCCGCTCGCTTCTGCACCGCGTTTCCGTCTACGACAATGAGGCGCGGCATGGGCCACTCGGAGTGCGCGAGGCGGCGCGCGAGGATTTCTTGCAATCCCGCCACTTCGTTTTGCGTCGCCGTGCCGCGAATATTGAAGAGCCGATACTCGCTTGGCTTCGCTATGCCGTTTTCTACCACCGCCATGGCGCCCACAATTCCCTTCCCGCCAAAGTGCGAAAGGTCGTAGGCCTCTACACGAACACCACGAGAGGTACTGGGTGGGTTTTTTATCAGCGCAACATCATGAATATGCCGTAGCGCAAAGAGCTGGCGCTTCAGCTCGCTCGCTCGCTCAAACGCCTCGGCGCGCGCCGCGCGCGCCATCTCTCGCTCCAGTTCTTTTTGCACCGGCGCTTTCTTTCCGGAGAGAAACAGAGCGAGGCGCGTGGTGTGTTTTTGATACTCCTTCGCCGTTATATCGCCCGTGCACACACCCGGGCAGAGCCCGAGTTGGCGGTTGAAACAGGGTTTGCTGTTGGGAATGCAGGTATCGCGGAATGGGAAAATTTTGCGGATAATTTTGAGCGCAATGCGCAGTTGTGCACTGTCTGGAAAAGGGCCAAAAATATCCTTAATCGCAAAACTCTTTTTCGTGGCATGCGCGCTCAACGAGTTTTGCTGTATGATATTTTGCCGCATCAACAATACGCGCGGAAACTCCTCGTCGGTAATGACGATGCAGTTGAAGCTCTTATCGTCTTTCAGTTCCGTATTGTAGGGGGGCTTGAACTTTCGTATAAGGTCGACCTCCAACAAAATTGCCTCTAAGACCGAACTGGTTTTTTTGTATTCAACGCGGCGCGCCACCGCAAGCATCTTCCCAAGCCACGGGCTCCGTTTCTTAGCAAGGTCGGGCGCGAAGTAGCTTTTGACCCGCGAGCAAAGCGAGGTGGCACGCCCAATATAGAGCACTTTTTTATTGCGCCCCAAGCCGCCTTCGCTACGCTTCGACGAGCCAAGGAAAAAGTAGACCCCGGGCGCATCGGGTAGGCGCTTCTTGGTAAGTCCTTGACTATTCATACCCACTATGCTATACTTGAAGGTAGAAAGTAGCAACCGATGAACGGTTGCGGAAAGGAAAAAATGTCCAAAATTCTCATCATAGATGACAACCGGTGCCTTGCAGAAATCCTCGACCGTTTTCTCATGACATTCGGGTATCCAGAAGCGACGCTCGCCAATGACGGAGGCGAGGGACTCCTGTTTCTCAAAGAAAATCCGGAGGTCGCGCTCGTTTTCACCGACCTTGCAATGCCAAATGTGAACGGCGAGGAGTTAATTCAGAAAAGCCGTGAGTCCGGTTATACGGGAAAGATTATCCTCATGAGCGGGCAATTTCCGTATGATGTAGATATGGCGGCATGCCAGTGTCGAGGATATCGTGTAGACGCAAAACTACCGAAACCGTTTTTACCACACAAAGTATTGGATGCGCTCACTATCGCTGGCGTTAATCCGAGCATGTTTAAATAACTTCCCGGCACCACATCAACCAGCCCCCGCTCCCCGCGGCGGCTGGTTTTTTATGCAAGCGCTTTTTTCAAATACGCCCCTGTATACGACTTCTTGTGCTCCGCCACTTCTTCGGGCGTCCCCTTCGCCACAATCTGCCCGCCTCCCTCCCCACCATCTGGCCCGAAGTCAACAACATAATCGGTGCTTTTGATGACATCTAGGTTGTGCTCAATCACTACCACCGTGTTGCCGTGAGCCACGAGGCGCTGCAGTATTTCAATTAGTTTTTTCACATCTTCGTAATGCAAGCCCACCGTCGGTTCATCCAATAAGTACATAGTTTTGTGTGCATGCGTGCGGTAGAGCTCTGACGAAATCTTCACCCGCTGGGCTTCCCCGCCGGAGAGCGTCGTTGCCGACTGTCCGAGCTTCAAGTAGCCAAGCCCCACTTCGTTTAAGGTTTTTAGCCGGTCGTACACAGCAGGGATGTCCTCAAAAAACGCGAGGGCTTCTTCTACGGTCATTTGGAGCACCTCGTACACATTCTTCTTTTTATACTTAACCTCCAGCGTCTCTTTCATAAACCGTTTGCCGTTGCACACATCGCACGAGACATACACGGTGGGGAGGAAGTGCATCTCTACCGCAACTTCACCATTCCCTTGGCACGCTTCGCACCGCCCTCCTTTTACATTGAAACTAAACCGGCTCGCACCCCAGCCGCGCACGCGCGCTTCTTCCGTTTCGGCAAAGAGCTCGCGGATAAAGCTCCACGCGCCAGTGTAGGTGGCGGGGTTTGAGCGCGGTGTCCTCCCAATGGCGCTTTGGTCTATCAAAACGGTGCGAGAGATGTATTCGGTGCCGGTAAACGAAGTGCAATTGAATATTTCGTTAGAGCGATACCGGTATTCAAAGCGCGCTTGCAGGTTTTTGTGCAAGATTTCATACAAAAACGACGATTTGCCGCTCCCCGATACGCCCGTTATCGCAATGAGCCGGCCGAGCGGCAGGTCAAGCGAAATGTTTTTCAGATTAAAGATATTCCCACCGCGAATTTTGAGCGTGCCTTTGTCGTGCTCGCGGCGCGTTTCCGGCACCGCTATCTCCCGTTCGCCCCGCAAGTACGCGAGCGTCAAGGATTTAGGTTCGCCCTTTTTTGCCGCAAGGAGTTTCCGCAAGTCGCCCGCCGCAACGATGTGCCCTCCGTGCACGCCCGCCCCGGGCCCAATGTCTACCAAATAGTCGGATGAGAGAATGGTTTCTTCGTCGTGCTCTACAACTAAAATAGTGTTGCCGATGTCGCGCAAGTGAAGCAAAGTTTTGACGAGCCGTGCGTTGTCGCGGGCGTGGAGCCCGATGGTCGGCTCGTCCAACACATACAAGGCACCCACAAGCCCGCTCCCGAGTTGCGACGCAAGCCGGATGCGTTGGGCTTCGCCACCTGAGAGTGTGTGCGCGCGGCGGTTGAGCGTTAAATACTCAATCCCCACATCAATCATAAACTGCAAGCGGGACTCAATCTCGCGCAACACCACTTTCGCAATCGCGCGCTCTTTCGCCGTGAGCTTTAGGCCGCCGAAGAAATCAAACGCGTCGGCAATAGAGAGCGCAGCGAGCTCAACGATGTTCTTACCCTTCTCGCCCCCGAGGCGCACCTGCAAGGCCTCCTTGCGCAACCGCGCCCCCTTGCAGAGGTGGCAGTTCTCGTCGCCGAAAAAGTGCCGCGTGCCAAGCCCGTTGCACTCTGTGCAAGCGCCGTATGGCGAGTTGAAGGAGAAGAGACGCGGCTCTACTTCGGGGTACGAAAACCCGTCGTAAGGGCACATAAACTTGGCGGAAATAATTTTGCTCTCCGAGGACGTTTCTATACGAAGTAAGCCGTTTGATTCGTGAAGCGCGCGTTCAATCGCCTCCGGCAGACGCTCCTTCACCGCTTTACCTCCCTGCGTAAACTCTGAAATAAAAAACTCGTCCACGAGCACATCTATGTCGTGCTTTTTGTTTTTCTCCAGCACAATCTTCTCGCGGAGCTTCTGCTCCACGCCGTCTACTTTCACCACGCTGTACCCTTTACCAAGCAAATCGTAGAGCAATTGGTAGTATTCGCCTTTGCGCCCGACAACGACGGGCGCATACACTTTAAGCTTCGCATCGTTTATCGCGACGCCAAATACCTTCTTGCTCTGCACCCCCCCTAAAGCGCTCTGCACCGTCTCTACAATCACTTCTTGTATTTCCTCATTGGAGAGCTTTTTAATTTCCCGCCCGCAGACGAGGCAGTGCGGCCGCCCCACGCGCGCAAAGAGGACGCGGAGGTAATCATAGATTTCAGTAATGGTCGCCACCGTAGAGCGTGGATTGTTGGAACGCGATTTTTGGTCTATGGAAATGGCGGGCGAGAGCCCCGTGATCTCGTCTACATCCGGCTTCTGCATTTGGCGCAAAAATTGCCGCGCGTAGGCGGAGAGAGATTCTACATACCGGCGCTGGCCTTCGGCAAAAATGGTATCAAACGCCAAAGACGACTTCCCGCTTCCGGAAAGCCCCGTAAACGCAATGAGCTTATTGCGCGGCAATTCTACCGTCACATTTTTGAGGTTATGCGTCCGCGCGCCCTTGACGATAAGTTTGTCTTCGGACATAGAGTACCGCCCCTCGCCGTGCGCTAAGGGGTAGGGGGGAGAGTATACCATACCGACAAAAAATTATGCAGCAATTGGGAGTGGTACTTGGATATTGAACAAGACGGGCGAGAGTTTTGATTTTCGGTGCAGATCTTTTGGCGTATCTTTCCGCACCTGTCGCGAAGCGCATAGTACTTCCAAACCAATCACCTTTCCTTTTTTGTCTAAGTCCGCGATAAGCAAATCGGCAAGCTCAACCGTGCGAGCAATCTTCTTGCCCTTCTGAAAATAGAAGTACAGCGCATCCGCTATTTTGTCGTATGAAATATTCATAGCTAATTTTTGAAATATGCCGTGATAACGATGTGCACCCTTTTCTTCGCATATCTATTCTGGCTCAAAGTGAGAACCAGTAAAACGATATCTATCAACTTTTTCTTGATGTCTTTTCCCTAAAGTGTCGCGAGCGAGTTTATCTAAATCAATATTTGTATTTGCAGAAATATCTGTAAGTGCAACTTGAAACAAGATATTTCTACCATCAGAGTCAGTAAATATCTTGCATATAGTGGCCGAACTGTTCGATTTCTTCCAGTTGTTATTCATGTGTCATATAACAAAGCTTACTTTAGTCCTAAATCGTCCATGTCTTGAAATAAGGATTTTCGCTGTTCCTCCGTTAAACTGTTTTCAGTTTCATCACCGATTTCTTGGAGTTCCTCTTTTGTCACTTTGAGTTTCTTGATTATTCCCATCAACTTACACTCGTTTGTTACTTGATATACTCTGATGAGTTTTCTCAAATAGTCGGATGCTAAAAGAAACTCAATCAAAAGATAGAACAGAAACCATCTAATATCGTCTGCGAAAATCAGAATAGCTCCGCCAGCTAAAATATCAAGCCAATATCCAACCAAGGTTTTTATTATTTTGTCCATCTTATTTTGTGTAAAAATACACTTGCAATTCCGATCAAACCGAGGCGTTGTCTCAATATACATACCTACATCAAATCAGCGAGTGAATTTATGCGGCGCGTTTTGCCAGCACGGCGCGCGCGAAGCGCTTCGGTAACGCGCCTATCAAGGCGCACGGCCGCGCGGCCAGTAAGATACCGCACTGGCACTTGGTTTGCCTTTAGTTTTTCATAATCGCGACGGGGCAAAACAACTAAATCATCGTTTCGCGCCATCGTCCGTGGAATAGTAAGTGTAGCCATAATGTAAGTATAGCATATCTACATCTGCCGCTCAAATACACCCCCTCACCCCATGCCCTCTCCCCCTTAGGTAAAGGGCGAGAGGGAGAAAATACAACTTTTTTTGTATGCGCTTATTCGCGCGAATTAGAAAGTAACGAAGGCGAGCAAAACTCGTTGAGCGGGCATGTTGAGCAGAAGCTTTTGAGCGCGACGGCGCGAAAACGAGCGAATTTTCTAACAAGAAAATTCGTGTCTTCTGCGAAACATGCCCCGAATAAGAGTTTTGCGAGCGGCTAGTAATCCATCCCACCGCCCATGCCGCCCGGCATTGCGGGCGCGGGCTTTTCTTCTTTCGGCTCTTCGGCGACAGCGGCCTCGGTGGTGAGGAGCATCGCCGCCGCAGACGCCGCGTTCTCCAAACCAAGCCGCGTTACCTTCACGGGGTCTACAATCCCCGCCGCGAGCATGTCTGCAACCATCATATCGCGAAGTGCGTCGTAGCCCGCGTTTGGGTTTTTCGCCTCGCGCACTTTCTCTACAATCACCCCCGGGTCTTTACCCGCATTTTCGGCAATCTGGCGCAAGGGCGCCTCAAGCGCGCTGACGACAATCCGCGCACCCGCTACAAATTCCTTGCTCACTTCTCCCTTCGCCTCCTCGCGTTTCATCCACTCGCGCGTTTTCTCTGCCGCGCGGATAAACGCGACGCCGCCTCCCGGCACAATGCCCTCGTCAATTGCGGCCTTTGTAGCATTCACCGCGTCTTCAATCTTCAACTTCAGATACTTCATCTCGGTTTCCGTGGGCGCGCCGACGCGAATGATGGCGACGCCACCCGAGAGCTTCGCCACGCGCTCGTCTAGCTTCTCTTTGTCGTACTTGGATTCCGTCTCGTCGCGTTGCTTACGCAATTGCGCCGCGCGCGCATCTATCGCATCCTTCTTTCCTTTACCTCCGACAATAATCGTATTGTCTTTGGTCGCAATCACCTTGCGCGCACGGCCCAGCACTTCCAGTGTCGCCGTCTCAAGCTTCATACCGAGCTCATCGGAAATTACCTGTGCGCCGACAACTGTTGCGATGTCGGCAAGTTGTTCTTTGCGATTGTCGCCGTAGCCCGGCGCCTTCACCGCAAGAGCGTTAAACGAGCCACGGATTTTGTTCAGTACAAAAGTCGTGAGCGCCTCGCCATCTACATCTTCGGCGATAATCACGAGCTCCTTCTTCCCCGTCTGCGCAAGCTTCTCCAAAAGCGGCAAAATTTCTTTGATGCCGGAAATCTTTTTGTCGGTAATCAAAATTGCCGGGTCGTCGTACGACGCTTCCATGCGTTCGGCGTTCGTAATCATATAGGGCGACACATAGCCGCGGTCAAACTGCATGCCCTCCACCACTTCTGAATCCACGCCGACCGACTGTGACTCTTCTACCGTTACCACCCCGTCTTTGCCGACTTTCTTGATGGTGTTGGCGATAATCGCGCCGATCTCTTCGTTCTCTGCGGAAATGTTGGCGACCTGTTTGATCTCGTCATCGGTTTTGATGGGTTTTGCAATGTCGCGGAGCGCCTTCACGGTATGCGCCACCGCTGCTTCAATGCCGAAACGGATGCCCATGGCGTTGGCGCCGAGCCCCACTTCGCGCACGCCTTCGCCAAAAATCGCCTGCGTCAAAACCACCGAGGTGGTCGTGCCGTCGCCCGCGCCGTCGTTCGTCTTCTCGGCAACTTCCTTCACAATCTCCGCACCCATATTTTCAAACTTATCTTTGAGGGAGATTTCTTTTGCAATAGAAACGCCGTCGTTGGTAATCGTCGGCGCGCCGTACCCCTTGTCTAAGACGACATTGCGCCCGCGGGGCCCGATGGTAATCTTCACCACATCGGCAACCTTGTCTACCCCGCGCTTCAAAGCGCGCCGCGCGTCTTCGTTATAGAGAATAGTTTTAGACATGGTAGATTATTTTATGACTGCTAAAATGCTGGACTCCCCGACCACATGATACTCGGCGCCGTCCACCACAATTTCATCGCCCCATTGGAAAAGCACTTCGTCGCCCGCCTTCACTTTCATCGGCACAAGTTTCCCTTCTTCGTAGCGGCCCTCGCCTACGGCCACCACCGTGCCGCGCTTCGCGCCGCGGTCTTCCTTCACCGTTGCGGGGATAATGATGCCGGAGGCGCGCTCGTTCTCCGCATCCGTCTTTTCTACCTTGATAAGCGCGCGGTCGCCCAAGGGATGAATCTTCACCCGCGACAGCGCTTCTTTTACACCTGACTCTCTTTGCGTTTTGTTATTTTTTGACATATAAAAATGATGACTACCTTATAAAAGCAGCCCACAAAAAGAGGGCAATTTCGTATGTCTACTATAACGCTTGGGAGGATTCTGTGCAACTTGACAGAAGTCAGTACATAGTGTGGATAGCAGATCTCGTACCACCCCCTCTCCCCTCGCTACGCTCG
>CAYTVT010000010.1:9057-13085 GCA_964441855.1 uncultured Candidatus Saccharibacteria bacterium
TGCGAGAATAAGAAGGAACGGTACAATACGGTGATGCGGGTACACAACAAACAAGAACTCTATGCGCGCAGAAAGGAGCTTCGTACGGGTGCAACGCCGCAAGAAGCGAAACTCTGGGAATACTTACGAAGAAAAAAGTTGGGTTGCCGGTTTCGCCGACAACAGAGCGTCGGGTGGTACATTCTTGATTTTTACTGCCCCGAGAAGAAGCTTGCTGTGGAGATTGACGGAGCGCCGCACAAAGCAAATGAGGAGTACGATGCGAGACGCACGGATTATCTGAACCTGCGGGAAATTACCGTCCTGCGATTTTGGAATGACGAGGTTGATGCAGATGTAGGAATGGTTGTCGCAAAAATACAGAATGTCCTTTCTCGCTCCTGTCTTTAAAATTATATCTCAACTTAGACCGCACTTAATCTCGACAAAAAACCATATGGGCAGAAAATTGAACAATGTCTCTGCCTTCAATAGATATTTCTAACATCTGTTGTTATGCTCTCGTCAGAAAAAATAGTCCTAATTCGGTAAAACAGATTATTTGTCCAATCTTGGTAATCTTTTGATACATTGCCATTCGAAGTATGTCGATTAAATCTAGCCTCCATTTCTACCCTATAGATGTAGGTTCGAATGTCCCCCCATAATTTCTTTTCTTCAGGAAAATAGAATCTCAATCGAGACGGAAGGCCTTTCACTGACCCAAGGGGAAAAATGGAGATCGTTGCTGTAAAATATATATTATGTCTTAAAGTTATTTGCATCCCACCAAACGAGCCGTATTTGTTGGTAGTGGTAGCCGACACAATATCAACTTTGGTAGGAAAATTGTATATTTTTTTCGATTGAGCAAAGCGTAACCGCATTTTTTCAGTGGGATGTTTGGCAAATATTTTTGATGAGAGAATTCTATCAAACCATTCACTTTCTGAATAAGAAGTATTCTCGACCTGCGCGAACGGAAATGCTCCTGCAGTTATTGCTCCGACTTCCCCATTTTCTACATAAGAAATGGTGGTGGGCTCTGGATGGTCCGGCAGTTTCTCTGCAAGTACATAATCGATCAATTGAATATTTAATGCATGAATCTCCTTTTCACTGATAGGCTTTTCGCACACTTTCACTAAGTCGTTAGAAAGATCACCCATCTCACATATTCCTAGCCACTGATATCTCGCAAATCGTTTATGTCCTAGTGGGCTATAGTAAGTCTTGGATTTTTCGTCGTGTAGTACGAAAGTGGTAAAAGGTATTTTTTTATCAACTATCTCTTTTGCGGGTATCCAAACTGCAAAAAAGAGTGTTGCAATAAAAACAACGCATGCTGTGAGAAGTTTTTTCGATCGAATGAATACTCGGGGAAAAAGAATGAAAGAAAACCAAACACCACAGCTGAGACAATGTGCCAAATCGTATCATCGTTCCAACCACTATAAACTAACCATGCTACAACGATTCCAAAAACCATTAATAAAAAACTCTTAATCATTTTGATGGAGTGAGAGAAAATATTGATTACTATAACAGATGATGGTAGTATGGGGAAAATGGAACAGATGTTATCTTGGTTTTTTCTCGGCATCATTGCAAAGGCGTTGTTCGGCTGGGGTGGTGTTATTTTGGGACTGATTATAATGTTTCTTTATAACTTCCTAAAAAAGAGTGGATCTCACTCAAAAAGGGACAGTTTACCATACAGCCCATTTCAGTAATTTAACAAGAAGAAGTTTTGGCCCCCCTCTCGCCCTTAACCTAAGGGGGAGAGGGTTGGGGTGAGGGGGTGTTTTCTTTGCATTTTCCGACCCCCCATGCTATCCTCTCCCACACAACTCATGCTTGCGACGATACTGCCGTATATACAAATTTCCCTCTCGGTAGTCCTTATTGCGGGGATACTTCTCCAGCAATCGGGAGCGGGGCTCGGGGGCGCCTTTGGCGACAACTTTGCCGCTGGCTTCCACACGCGCCGCGGCACGGAGAAGTTTTTGTTTTACGGCACGCTCATCGCCGCCATTTTGTTTTTCCTTTCGACAATTGCCGGACATCTTATTTAACCTCTCCACTGTGCTCCATTCATTCTTCCAATCTGTCACGCGCCGCGTGCCTGTTCCATTTTTGAATCGGCTGGAGGCGGCGCATACAGCGTTTACCAAAACAGAACGCGTCTTCTTTGGCGCGCTCTGCGTACTCCTTGCCGCATCTTCGTTTGCGCTCGCTACAAACGCCGCAGGATTCTTCTTGGTAGAAAAGCCCCGCCTCGGCGGAGCGTTGACCGAGGGAGTCGTCGGCACGCCGCGCTTTATAAACCCCCTCCTTGCTGTGTCTGATGCCGACCGTGACCTTGCGGCGCTCGTCTATGCGGGACTTATGCGCGCAACCCCAGAAGGAGAACTGGTGCCCGACCTTGCCGAGCGGTACGAGATTTCAGAAGACAATCGTTCGTACTCGTTTTGGATTAAGCCGACGGCACTCTTCCACGACGGCGCTCCCGTAACGGCAGATGATGTCGTCTTCACCATCCAAAAAGCGCAGGACCCGCTCATCAAGAGCGCCAAGCGCGCCAACTGGGAGGGAGTCGTAGCAGAACGGGTCGGTGACCGCGAAGTGCGGCTCACCTTGAAACGGCCGTATGCGCCCTTTTTGGAAAATGCGACACTCGGAATTCTGCCCAAGCATCTCTGGAAAAACATTGACTCCGAAAGTTTTCAATTCAACCCCCTAAACGGCGAGCCCATAGGCGCGGGCCCTTACCGCATCGTGCGCGTTGAAGAAAACGCCTCGCGCGTACCAACCGCGTATACACTTGCGGCATTTGTGGAATACGCGCTCGGCGCTCCGTACATAGAACGCCTCACGCTCCGCTTTTACGGAAATGAAGCGACACTCATAGATGCCTTCAGGCGCAGGGAGATACAGAGCATGGGCGGCATTTCTCCCGCCGAAGCGAGCGCCCTAGAAGAGACCGGCGTACGAGCAGAAAAGACCCCGCTCCCGCGTATCTTTGGCATCTTTTTTAATCAAAACCAATCAAAAGTCCTTGCCGACAAAACCGTCCGCGAAGCGCTCGCCCGAGCAATTGACAAAGACGCGCTTGTCAAGAGCGTCCTCGGCGGCTACGGCACGACGATTGATGGACCCATCCCTAACACAGTCATAGATGCCAGACCGTCCGACGCCGCCAACGAAACGAACCGCATCGAAACAGCGCGCGCGCTTCTTGCGGCAGACAAATGGAAAGTAAACGAGGAAACGGGAATAATGGAAAAGAAGTACGGGGCAGAAACGCGCGCCCTCTCGTTCTCGCTCGCAACCGCGGCAACGCCAGAACTCAAAAAAGCGGCGGAATTTGCGGCAACGGCATGGCGCGCAGTCGGAGCCGCAGTGGAACTCAAGTTTTTTGATGTGAGCGACCTGAATCAACTCGTTATACGCCCGCGCGCCTATGATGCGCTTCTCTTTGGCGAAATCGTCGGGCGCGACTTGGATGTGTTTGCCTTCTGGCACTCGTCTCAACGAAACGACCCGGGTCTCAACATCGCGCTCTATACAAACATTAAAGCCGACCGCCTGCTGGAAGAAGTGCGCACCGCGCAGGAAAAAGACAAACGCGATGCGGCGCTCCGCGCATTTGCCGAGGAAGTGCGCAAAGATGTACCCGCCGTCTTTTTGTACGCGCCCGACTTTATCTACATCATGCCGAAAGAGATAAAAAACCTGCCGCTCCGCCGCCTTTCCGTACCGCACGAGCGCTTCCTCAATATCCACAAAGCGTATATCAACACCGAGAAAGTATTTCTCTTCTAAAAAAATTAGAAATTATAAAAATTTTTCTTATGGACAGACAAAAAAGAATTCAGCGATTTGGGGCGCCGTATGCAGGGACGAGACGAAATATCTCGCCTTTTGCGCCGCGTAGGACGGACATCTTCTCGGCAATGCGGAAGCCGGCGGAGGCGCCACGCGCGCAGAGCGCGCGTGGCCAAGAAATCCCCGCGCGGTTCCCCGCGCGAGGCGGAAACGCCTTTGCG
>CAYTVT010000011.1:0-2960 GCA_964441855.1 uncultured Candidatus Saccharibacteria bacterium
GAGCGAGTGGTCGCGTTGGAGCGACCCGAGCGTTTCCGAGGACTTTTGAAAATGTCGTTCCGCGAAGAGCGGGAGGTGCCCTCCGCAAAACCGAGCAGGAGCGCGCGTAGGAATACTGGAGGTACGGCCCCGAGTCGCCTTGGAGCGATACTGATTTCTCAATGTCAAAAATAATAGTACCGCCAACCTGCTGGCGCAAAATGAAATATTTAATCGCACCGACCGCTATGTCTTCCGTGCCTACTTTCTCTTTGACAGCGTTTATAAGTGATTCTGCGGTTATTACATCTCCCTTCCGCGACGACATTTTCCCAGTCGGCAGGCGCAACATGCCGTGCGAGAGATGTTTGGTCTTTTTCGCAAGGTCGGGAAAGATAAGCTCCATCGCTTTCAGAAGCACTCTGAAGTATTCATTGACTTCGTTGCCGGTAATGATAACGGAAAAATCGTACGGGTACTTTTCGTACTTTATCTGCGCAAGACCTAATTCCTTTGCCTCATAGGTCGGCAACCCTTTCGCATTGAGAAAAACGCGCGTATGGAGCCCCGATTTTGATTCCGAAAATACGACCGCGCCTTCGCTCCGCTCAAACACTTTCCCCAGATTTTCCTCAACTAGTTTCTTGCCTAAAACACCAGTCTCGCTCTCAAAGAAGTAGTAATCAAACTTCGTGCTAAGGGTTTTGTATATTTCCTCAAAATACGCCAAGCTCACCTTCTTTCCCGCATCATAGAGGGCGTTCACTTTTTCGTCTGAACGCTCAAAAATCGCCGTGTTAAGTTCGTTTATTTCGTCCTTCGCGGCGGTGTTGGTTTCGTACGCTTCCGCACCCTGCGCATACGCCTTCCCCAATTCCTCAATGTTTTCTTTTGCCTTTTGATTTTTGACTTTCTGCATTCCCCATATTGCTTTCGCTACATGGAGCCCTACATCGCCTTGGTAACACGCACGCTTCACCTCCGCGCCGTGGAAAGAGATGATACGCGCAATGCTCTCGCCTATCGCATTGCTCATGAGGTGGCCGATGTGGAACTCTTTAAATGGGTTCGGGTCGGTAAATTCCACCATTGTTTTCATCTCCTTGCAGTGTTCGTTTTTCCCAAAATCATCTTTCCGCTCCAAAATTTCTGAAATGCCTTTTGCAAAGAATTCCGGAGACAAAAAGAAGTTTACAAATCCCCCAACTGCTTCTACGCGCGCCACGCCCGAAATAGGTTTTGGTACGATAGAGCGTACTATGTCTCCTGCAATGTCTGCGGGCTTTTTCTTGAGTTCCTTTGCATAGCGAAGCGCGACGCTCGTTGCATAGTCGCCGTGCGCAAGCTCCGCTGGGTGTTCCAAAGACACTTCGGGGTTTTTGACCCCAAGCTCCATAAGCGCCGCCGCCACCGCTTGTTTAATATTTTCCGTTACCATTACGGAGTATTCTATCAATTTTCCGCGCAATCGCCACAAAATCCTTTTCCTTTTTGCCCCGCGTGGTTTCCGCCGCGCTCCCGAGCCGTATGCCCGACGGGTCTACGGGCGGGCGTGTGTCAAACGGAATAGCATTTTTATTGACGATAATTCCCGCCTTCTCCAGCCGTTCGCTCGCCTCTTTGCCGCCGATGCCCGTACCATTCATCCAAGTATCTACGAGCAAAAGGTGCGAGTCGGTGCCGCCTGAAACAATGCGCCATCCTAAACGAGCGATCTCGTTGGACAAGGCCTCTGCATTTTTGACCACCTGCGCCGCGTATTTTCTGAAAGCGGGCGCGCTTGCCTCGCGAAGCGCGATGGCAACCGCCGCGATTTGGTTTAGGTGCGGCCCGCCTTGGAGGCCCGGAAACACTGCTTTGTCTATCTTTTTGGGCAGTTCGCGCGCGTCTATATGCGAGAAAATCAAAGCCGCGCGCGGCCCGCGGAGCGTTTTGTGCACCGTCGTCGTTACGACATCTGCATAGAGAAAGGGTGAGGGGTACGCGCCGCCGGCGACGAGCCCCGCGATGTGCGACATATCTACTATGAAGAGTGCGCCTGCCGTGTCGGCAATCTCGCGAAACTTTTTCCAGTCAATGGTGCGCGGATAGGCCGTGTACCCCGCGACAATGATGTTTGGCTTCTCGCGCAACGCAATCTCGGTGAGCTCTGGGTAGTTAAGCGTTTTGGTTTGCGCGTCCACTCCATACGGCACCTGCGTCCAGAACTTTCCGCTTGCCGACACCTTGTGTCCGTGCGTCAGGTGTCCCCCATGCGCGAGCGACATGCCCATTATTTTCCCTCCCTGCGGCACGAGCGCGAGATACACCGCGAGGTTTGCGGGCGAACCAGAGAGCGGCTGGACATTGACCGCCCATTCCTTCGGCGAAAGATGGAAGAGCTCCAATGCGCGCTCGCGCGCCAGATTTTCTACACGGTCCATCACTTCGTTGCCGCCGTAGTAGCGCGCACCCGGGTACCCTTCCGCGTATTTGTTGGTGAGTTCGCTCCCGAGTACTTCCAACACATCCGGAGATACAAAATTTTCCGAAGCGATCAGGTTAATCACTTCCTTCTGCCGCTTCTTTTCGGAGGCGATAAGTTTTTTGACTTGTAGGTCTTTCATGGGCTATACAATATACCTTTCTAGTTCGGTGACAAGCGCATCAGTTACCACATCAAACGGCGGGTTTGCGTCAACCACGGAATGCGGCACATGTCTAAAAAAATCAATCAGGCCCTTACGCATACGCGCATGGAATTGCACATCGCGTTCGTCAAAGTGGTTGAGCCGCTCTCCGGTTTGTTTTTGCTTGCGCGACAAACCGATGCGCGACTCTACATCCAACAAGAAATAGCGCGCGGGGACATTCTTACCGAGATAAAATTTTCGCATATCCCAGAAAAACTTCTTCAGTTCTGATGCTTCTTGCGCAAAAATCTGGTACGCGTAGGTAGAGGAGTCAAAGCGGTCCGAGAGCACACACTGCCCCCGCGCGAG
>CAYTVT010000011.1:3001-12317 GCA_964441855.1 uncultured Candidatus Saccharibacteria bacterium
CTCGGCGTAGGGCGACCCGCCCGGTTCTCTGGTAATTAACACGCGCTCGCCGAAATGTTCCTTGATTTTCTTGAGCTGGCTGCTCTTCCCCGAGCCCTCGCCGCCTTCCAGTACAAAAAACTTCCCTTTTTGTTTTTTCATATCTTAGGTATGTTTAAACAAACACTTGCTCCCGTCCAAGAGATACACATTTTTTATCCCCGCCGCAATCACTGTGTCCCAACATGGCTTACAGCACCACCAGTGCCCCCACAAATACAAATCGGCGCCGCGCGTATCTTCGCCGCGCGCGATTGCGTCCGCAATCGCGCGCGGCTCGCTGTGATTTTTGGGGTGGCACCCATCGCAGAGGTCGTAGCGCTCCCCCGTCGGCACGAGTTGCTTTTTTCGTTCGCACCCGTGTGTTTTGTGATAATCGCTTCCATTCGCACCGCGCCCGATAATGCGTCCATTTTTTACGAGGACGCCGCCAGTTGGATGTCCTGCGTCTAACGAATGCGCGCGCGCATACTCCTCCGCCGCGCGTATAAAAGAGTTGTTTGTCGGTACATACCGGATTGTGCGTCCATTCGGAAGATACGGATATTGAATCGCCATACGAAACAGCATATAGTAGGGCGAACATTATGACAAAGTTTGACGAAATATATCAAACGCTCATTCGGCGCATCATGACTGAAGGCGTTGCCGAAGTGAACCGGCGTACCGGGCACGAGACGCGAGCCATTGCCGGCGCACACTTTTCGCTGGATATAGAAAAAGACGGTTTCCCGCTTTTCACCCTCCGCAAGATTCCCATCACCATGTTTGTCGCCGAACAGATATGGTTTATCGCGGGCGGACGAAAACCAGAGGACTTTCTGCGTGATTTCACCAAGATTTGGGATGTATTTACCAATCCCGGCGATGTCGTTACCGTCGCGTACGGCTATCGATGGCGCAAGCACTTCGGCCGCGACCAATTAGGACTACTTATTAAACTTCTGGAAAAAGACCCTTCGTCGCGGCACGGCGTTGTTTCTGCGTGGGACCCCGGGCAAGACGGACTCGGCGGCACCGTTAAAAAAAATGTGCCGTGCCCGTACACCTTTACCGTGAACATTATCGGCGGGCGGCTTAATCTTCACAATATCGTACGCTCCAACGATTGTATTTTGGGAACACCCGCCGATGTAGCGGGCTTTGCACTGCTCCAATGCATCCTCGCACAACGGCTAAAAGTGAAACCGGGGCTTTATTCGCAGTCTATCTCTAATGCACACATCTATGACAACCAGTATTTCGCCGCAGAAGAACTCCTCAAGCGGAAACATGAAAATCGCGCTCACGCTCCCGGCGCGGGCGTTTGAGCGCGCAGAGAAAAAAGACAAGAAATTGGTAGAGAACATCGTAGAGAATCTGCAAAAACAGTATCATCCGCTCCCAGCAATAACAGGCATTAAAATTGTGTTATAGTACGCTCTCTATGGTGCTCACGAAAGAAAATATTTCCGAACGGCTTAAGACGGGCAGCCTCGCTTTCACCCCACCGCTCGACTCCTTTCAGCTCCACGACCATGTCGTGGACCTCCGCCTTGGCTTCACATTCCTCATCCCGAAACAATGGCGGCTTAGCGAAAAAGGCCGCGAGACAATTACCATCACACATTTCAATAAACCCGGGCTTCAATATTTTGATGTGGTTGAATTGGAAGAAGGTCAGTATTTTGAAATCCTGCCGCATGAGTATGTTATCGTCTCCACATTGGAGAAAATAAAAGTGCCCAACGATCTCATGGGCGTGCTCTATCCACGCTCCTCTACCAATCGCAAGGGCTTGTCGCTTGACCTCACGGGCGTGATTGATTGCGGCTACGAAGGAACACTCGCGCTTCCTGTGCGCAACAATACCACGGCGCAGGTGGTGCGCCTGTATCCGGGCGAACGCATCTGTCAGGTTGCGTTTGAGGAACTGAAAACAGAAGTACCGAACCCCAGCAAACACAAATATCATAAAAAGGATTTGGTGGAGGGTGTAGGAAAAGAAAAAGAAATTGAAGCCGCGCTCATACTTAAGGGTAAGATAACTGCGCTCAAAGAAAAATATGCGGTAAAGATATGACTATGGAGAGAGCAACCATTTCGATCATCGCGGCAGTCGGGCGCAATAATCGCGCTATCGGGAAAACGGGGGAGCTTTTGTGGCGCATCTCGGACGATTTGAAGCGTTTTAAGCGACTGACAACGGGGCATCCTATCATCATGGGGCGCAAGACCTTTGATTCTATCGGGAAAGCGCTCCCCGACCGCACCAATATCGTCATTACGCGAAACCTAGATTTTAAGGCGGAGGGAGTTTTCGTTGCGCGGACGCTTGAGGAAGCGCTCACGATTGCTCGCAGACAAGAGGAAAAAGAGATTTTTATTATCGGCGGCGGCGAGATTTACCAACAAGCCCTCCCCCTCTGTGAGAAACTACTTCTCACAGAAGTAGAAAGCGAGGTGGAGGGCGATGTGTTTTTCCCCGACTACCGCGCCACGGGATTTACGCGCGAGGTATCGCGCGAAGCGCGCATCGACGAAAAAACAGGCATAAAATATACATGGCTGACGGTACAGAGGGGCTACGGGTAGATTTACTTCACATCAATGCCCATAGAGCGGGCACTGCCGGCGACAATCTTCTCGGCGGCTTCAATCGTCGTTGCGTTGAGGTCTTGCATTTTGCGTTCGGCAATCTCACGAAGTTTCGCTTTGGTGATCGCTCCCGCCTTCTCTACGGGCGGCTTGCCGGCGCCCTTTTCTTTGCCGATGGCCTTGAGGAGCATGCTGGAAACACTCGGCGCTTTTATTTTCAAATCAAACGACCTGTCGTCGTAAATATGCACGACGACGGGGAGCGTCTCGCCTTTCATTTTTTGCGTCGCCGCATTGAAGCGAGTTACGAACTCGCCGATGTTTACTTTCGCCTGCCCCAAGGCGGGCCCCAAGGGCGGCGCCGGCGTTGCTGCCCCGCCCGCGACCGTTACCTTCAGTTTTCGTACGAGTTTTTTCGCCATAAATTTTTTAAATCTTTTTAACTTGCAAAAAGTCCAGCTCAACGGGCGTTTCGCGCCCAAACATAGACACCAAAACCTTCACTTTGCCGCGGCTTTTATCCACCTCCGCCACCTTACCCTCCAACTCCTTAAACGGCCCATCGGTAATGACGACCGCGTCATCTGCAGTAAGGTCGATATTGTGCTCCACCTGCGCGCCCGTCATGCGCGCAAAGAGCCCCTCCACTTCTTTTTTGTCCAAAGGTACGGGGAAGACGCCCGAACCCACAAACCCCGTTACGCGCGGAGTGTTGCGCACCACATACCATGAGTCGTCGGTAACGATCATATCCACCAAGACATACCCCGGGTAAATCTTCTCTTCCTCTTCCACCCGCTTGCCGCCCTTCACTTTTATCTTTTTTTCCACCGGCACGACCACATTAAAAATCTTGCCCTCCATGCCGAGGGAGTCAATGCGCTGTTTCAAATTGCGCGCAACGGCATTTTCATACCCGGCGTAGGTATGTATCGCGTACCAGTTGCGTTCTGCTGATTGCTGTTTAGACATATAAATACGAATAAAAGTTACACGAATGATACGAATGTCTACGAATAAAATCAAAGAATCTGACGCAAGATAAGCGAAAAGAAGTAATCAAACACGCCAAGGTACGCTGCGGTTGCGAGCGAGACCGCAACGACAAGCAGGGTAAACACCGCCGCCTGGCGCCGCGTCGGCCAGTTGACATGGCGCAACTCTGCGCGCGTTTCTTTGAGGTAGTCGATAATGCGAGTCATATCTTCTAGTAAAAAACCCCTCGCGGGGCAGTTACAGGGTGTAGTATATACCAAAGGAAATTACCGTCAACTACCCCTTACTTTATCTCATACACGATGGTTACTTGCGAGATGATTTTGTCTTCGCCGACTGGAATCTCGGGAATGACACGCCCGTCGCCTCCCATGCCGTAAGCCGCCGCTTCTGTTTTGCCGTAGTAGATGGGGAACCCGCCGCCCTCGTTGTAGGAGACGATGCGCACGAGCCGCACGCCAAGCGCCTTCGCAAGCTTTTCGGCCTCGGAGCGCGCATCGGCAATGGCTTTGTCGCGCGCCTCGCGTACGAGCTCGTCGCGCTGAGCAAAATCAAACGAGAGCCCCGACACATTGGATGCGCCGAGCTCACCGATACCAGAGAGGAGCTTCCCTGCGTCCGCGAGTGCGCGCACTTTCACCGAAACGCTCTGACTCACCACATACGCGGAAAGATAGCGCTTGCCTTCTGGGAGGTACACGCCCACGGCGCCATCGCCCCCGCGCGGCGCGTACTCGTAGCGCGGGTAAATGTGATAGCCCGCAGTTTGAATGTCTTTCTCTGCTACGCCGTTCTTTTTCAAAAAAGCGATGACGTCGTTTGCGCGTTTTGCGACTTCCGCCTGTGCGTCAGCAACGAGGAGCGACTCCTTCTCCACCGAGAAGCTAAAAGACGCGATGTCGGGCACGGCAAACACTTCCCCCTTGCCAGAAACGGAGACAATGCTCTGCGCTTGAGGGTTGGTGCCGATATAGCGGAGCGCGCCAAACTCGGCAAATACTTTGCCGAGAAGCAGTACAGTAAGGACAACGAGCACCGCGTATGCCGCCTTTTGTATTTTTTGATTATCCCACATATCTTCCATGATACACCGCATCCCACAAATTCTCAAACAAACAGGCGACCGTCATGGGCCCCACGCCGCCGGGGACGGGCGAGATGGCGGCGACGAGCGGCGCAACTGCGTCAAAATCCACATCACCGACGGGGCGGCGCGTGGGAATTTCTTCTTCCAACTTCTCCGCTCCGCGCTTAGTAACGACCGTAATACCTACATCTACGACTACTTGCGTGCGGTCGTTCCTAAAATACGACGCGCCGAGAAAGCGCGGCTTGCCGACGGCAGAGACGACAATGTCTGCCGCGCGCGTAATCTCTTGGGTGTTCGTCGTTTGGCTGTGACATACCATAACCCGCGCCCCCGCTGATTGTAAGCGGGCGGCGATGGGCCCGCCCGCGAGCCGCGAGCGGCCGAGTACGACGGCACGCCTCCCGGCGACCTTGATGTCGTAAAAATCCAAAAGCTCCGACACCGCGCGGGCGGTCGCGGGCGTGAAGGCACTCCCCTCCGCGAGTCCGTCTACATCTTCTGCGAGCGCAACGGCGTTTTGAACATTCTGTTTGTTAAGGTGCGGGGGCAGAGGGAGTTGCACAATAATGCCCGCAACCAACGCATCGGTGTTTAGTTGTTTAATCTCCGCAATAAGCGCCAATTCGGCAATATCTTCCGAAAATTGTGCATGTACAACACGGACGCCGAGCTCGGCGCCAAACTTTTTCTTTTGCGTAATGTACGCGTTTGACGCTTCATTCGCGCCCACCTGCACAATCGCGAGGGCTACCTTCTGATGTGCAAACTCTTTTTGCAATCGCGCACGGATACCGTCGCGCACTTTCCGCCCGTCTAATATAAGCGGCAAATTCTGCATTCCACTATTCTGCATCGCGCGCGCGCAAAGTCAAAAGCGGGGCGGAAAAATCCGCCCCGCAAACGGTCGTGCACAGGTATCTTATCGCCGAGAGAGCGCTCCCATTTATGGCACTCCACAAGCCTAATTTTACGAAGTTCTTTGCGGAACATTGCTTCCGTGATGACGATTGGCCGCCTTCGTTTACAACAACTCTTTTTTTGTTTTTTCATCCAAAACCTCCGCGTTCAATTCCGCGTTTATTGTACCACCCCACTTAAAAAACCGATACATCGGGGTGTCTATCCGGTGTCGATCCGGAACTTAGGGTTCCACAAACCCTCGTGCAGAGCCGCTACACCATAGACACCATAGCGCTAAAATAGCACAAAACTCCCTTTATTTATAGCTCGGTGCCGCTTCGGGAACTCGAGCGTTGTGGTGGAGGAAGCGCACCAAGGCGTAGAGAAGCGACGAGAGGCGATTGAGGTACGCGCTTGTGTCTGCCGAAAGTGTTGCTTCTTTTTTCTCCAGAGCGGCGACCGCGCCGCGCTCCGCGCGGCGCGCAATGGTGCGCGCGACATCCAGAAGCGCCGCGAGCTCTCGCGCCGCGCTCCACCGGCCCTTCGGGGCACCGCCGCTAACGCAAAACGACTGCACCGGCGGAAGCTTCTTCTCCGCCGCGTCAATAATCTTCTCAAGCGCGAGCACCTTCTCGGGAGTAATGCGCTTGTCTGCGCCGGCAAGCTCCGCCTGAATAATAAAAAGGTTTTCCTGCACGCCGTGGATGAGCGCGGCGAGCGGGGTGCCCCCAACTTCCATGGGCAACTGAAGCGCACGCACTTTTAAGAACCCAAGAAACGAATTGAGCTCGTCTAGCGAGCCGAGCGCTTCGGTCGTGCACGAACTTTTAGAAATACGCACCCCGGGCTTCTGCCGGAGCGTCTTGGTAGAACCCGTATCCCCTTTCCGCGTGTACCACATTTACGCTTTGTACACGAGCGAGCCGTCTTTCGCCTCCTGCGAAAGTTGTACCGCAACCTCTTGCCCTTTTTTGCCCGCCATTACGGGCTTATGGTCCAACTGCATAGACGAAACGGTGTCTGTAAACTCCGCGTCTCCGTGCCGCACTTTAATAGCGTCGCCTACTTTCAAAGCGCCCGCGAGCTTAACGACTGCAACATTAATCTTGCCGTACCAATGCACCACCTTCCCAATTTCTTTTGCTTTTTTCACTGCCATAGGAGTAAAAAATATTGGTTTCTAAACGCCGACTTTTCTTGAGTATACCACAAATGCGCGGGACAGGAATTGCACCTGCACAGCCTTGCGGCCGATAGCCCCTCAAGCTATTGCGTCTTCTAGTTTCGCCACCCGCGCGTGGTTTTATCTTATGCTGTGGCGGGAGCTTCTGCAACCGCTTGCCCCGCGGAGCCTTGGCGAAGTGGGGGAACGGGCTGTGTGGCGCGGCGCTCGGCGATGCGCTCGTGGCGCATCGCGCGGCGAATCTCCTTCGCCGCCTTGCGGCGAATGTGGTAGAGCTTTGCGCGGCGCACCTTCGCGCGCTTCAGCACTTCTATCTTTTCAATCGTCGGCGCGTAGAGCGGAAAGATGCGCTCCACGCCAACGCCCTGAAGCACGCGCCGCACCGTAAACGAGCTACCCGCCTCGCGACCGTGCTTGCGCGCCAGCACTAAACCTTCAAACGCCTGCAGGCGTTTTTTCTCTTTTATTTTGTCTTTCTCCATCACGCGTTCGGTAATTTTCTGCACCACACGCACGCTGTCGCCTGCACGCAGGTCTAGCGCGCGCCGTTCCGCGATGTTCACTGGTGAAATAACAATAGGCATAACTAGAGCAATCTAGCATGAATGGATTCATGATTCAAGATGCGCGGCGGTAATAGCGTTTTGGAAATCTGCCGGATATGACGCTTCTATCGTTATTCTTCTCTCAGATGCTTGCCCCGCGAAGCCTTGGCGAAGTGGGGGAAACGTGAGCGTGAGCGAGCGAGCGTGGAGAGCAAGACGCGAAAATCCGAGGAGGCAGGGCTTATTTGGAGCGTAGAGTTTGTCGCATACAACTGGGTAGTTGATTGCTTTGAGGTGCACGCGCAGTTGATGCGTCCTGCCTGTCAGCGGCCGCAACTCCACCAGCGAACATTCGCTTCCGCGCCCGAGCACTTTGTACTCCGTGATAGCTTCGCGTTCTTTCCCCTTCTTGCCGCGTGTCGCGCTCCAAAGCGCACCCCCGCGGCGACTCCGCGCAATAGGTCGGTCAATGACTCCCTCGTCGTTCTTCACGCGGCCGTACACAAACGCGTGGTAGATTTTTTCCACCTTTCGCTCCTGAAACTGCTTTTTGAGATATTCAAACGCTACCTGCGTTTTGGCGATGAGCGTCGCGCCGCTTGTGCCGCGGTCTAGCCGATGCACAATTCCTGCTCGCACCCGCTCCCCCACTTCGGCTATATGAGGGTACTTTTCTAAAAGCCAATCTACGATCGTCGGCTCATCGGTGCGTCCGTCACTGTGCACCACCAAACCCGCCGGTTTATTTACCGCTAGCATATCAGCGTCTTCATATAAAATACTAATTATCATACTAATTCTACGAATTATACGAATGTCTACGAATAAGATTTTTTATTAGTAGTCATTGGTAGATTCGTATGTATTCGTATAATTGGTATATTTATTTTCCCATTCTCCGCTCCCGTTCGCCAAACTCCTTCAAAATCCCGAAAAACTCGTTGCGCGAGAGCGCGGGCCAGTAGGTTTTGGTGAAGAAAAGCTCGCTATATACCCCCTGCCACGGCAGAAACCCCGACAAACGCCGCTCGCCCGAAGTGCGGATAATAAGGTCGGGGTCGGGAAGGTCGCGCGTCCAGAGGTATTTACTGAATGAGCGTTCGTCTAGCTTTTTCTCGCCGCTTTGGAGCGCGCGGTTGGCGGCGTCTAGTATCTCTGCCCTGCCCCCGTAGGAAAGCGCAAGCGCCAAAGTTGGCCCAGGCAAATGCGCGGTTTCCGCCTCGGCACTCCGCATAATTTTTTGCAACTCGCGCGAGAAGCGCGAGAGGAGCCCGACGCACCGTACGCGGAACCCATCGCGCTTGATGGCGGCAAGCTCTTTGGTCAAGATGCGCTTAAAGAGGCGCAAGAGGTAAAATACTTCCTGCCGCGAGCGATTCCAATTTTCCGTGGAAAATGCATAAACAATGACATGTTTGATGCCTGCCTCGCGCGCCCAGCGCATCACCTCTTTGAGCTTCTCCGAGCCCGCCTCGTGCCCCTTGAGCAAGGGGATGCCGCGTTCGCGGGCAAAGCGGCGATTGCCGTCCATGATAATGCCGATGCATTGCGGTGCAGACATATAGAGTATAATCCTTGCATGTTTGCGTATATTACGCAAAAATGCGCAGTGTCGGGCGATTAGCTCAATCGGCAGAGCACCTCATTTACACTGAGGGGGTTAGAGGTTCAAGTCCTCTATCGCCCACACAGATACTACTAACAGGTTTTTTATTTTCCAAACAATGGGCTTCCATTGCGGAAGCCCATTGCGAAGTAGGAAAAAAATCAATCAGTAGTATCTGTGTGTCTTTACTGTACCAAGCTCGCACCTATTTTCAAAATAAATAATTGAATCAGCCCCACCACCGCTCGCTCCGCTCGCGTGTCCCGCAAAATGCTCTCCACTTTTCGGATTTGCGCGCGACCAATTTTTTCTCTAAAAAGGACGAGAACATTTTTGCGGGACTCTGCCCTCAATGAATCGGGCAGGTGGTGGGGCTTCAA
>CAYTVT010000012.1:0-6425 GCA_964441855.1 uncultured Candidatus Saccharibacteria bacterium
GGTGGTGGGGTATGCGACGCTCACCGTGCGCGCGCACGAAGCCGGGATACCTAAGGACCCTCCCTTAAGACCCTTTTTACACAAGACCAGGTGTAAAAAGGGTCTTTTTTTGTTACACTAGCAAACATTATGCCTCACGAGAAACTTCTAAAGCCCTACAATCCGCAAGAAACCGAGCCGCGTATCTACAAGCGGTGGGAGGAAAGCGGATATTTTGCGCCAGAAAAACTTCCCGGCAAACGGCAAAAAGTGTTTTCTATCGTCATGCCGCCGCCGAACGCGACGGGGGTACTCCACATGGGGCACGCGCTCATGCTGACTCTCCAAGACATTTTGGTGCGCTACAAACGAATGCGCGGATACAAGACGCTCTGGATTCCCGGCACCGACCACGCGGCAATAGCGACGCAAGCGGTCGTAGAAAAAGAATTGTATAAAAAAGAAGGCAAAACGCGGCACGACCTTGGGCGCGAAGCGTTCCTCGCGCGCGTTAATGAATTTGTGGAGAAAAATCGTACGACCATCACTACGCAAATACGCGTGCTCGGCGCATCGTGCGATTGGAGCCGCGAAGCTTTTACCTTGGACGAGGAGCGGAGCCAGGCAGTGCGCACTATCTTTGAACGGATGCAGAAAGACGATTTGATCTACCGCGGCAACCGCATTGTGAACTGGGACCCAAAGGGCCAAACGACCATTTCCGACGACGAGATTGTGTATGTGGAAGAAAAAACAACGCTCTACTCGTTTCGCTACGCCAAGGACTTCCCTATTGCCATTGCCACCACGCGCCCAGAGACGAAGCTTGGCGATGTCGCCATAGCCGTGCACCCCAACGATGCGCGGTACAAAGAGTATATCGGCAAAACATGCGAAGTAGCGGACTTTGCGGGCGTGCCGCTCTCCATAAAAATAGTTGCCGACGAAAGCATTGACCCGAGTTTCGGTACTGGCGCGGTCGGCGTTACACCCGCACATTCTCAGACCGATTGGGACATTGCAGAACGGCACGGATTAGACAAAACGAAAGTGCTAATCAACGAAAAGGCGCGGATGCAAAACGCTGGTACGCTTGTGGAAGGGAAGAAGGTCGCTGAAGCGCGCGAGGTAGTGGTAGAGTGGCTCAAGAAGGGTGGGCTTGTAGAAAAACAAGAGGTAATCACCCACAACATTGCGACCGCCGAGCGCACCGGTGGCGTGGTGGAGCCACTGCCGAAACTGCAGTGGTTTGTGGCGGTAAACAAGCCCGTCAAGGAGCGCGGCAACAAGACACTAAAACAGTTGATGCGCGAGCCCGTAGAAAGTGGTGAAATAAAAATAATTCCCGAGCACTTCACCAAAACCTACTTCCACTGGATAGACAACCTTCGAGATTGGTGCATCTCGAGGCAGATCTGGTATGGGCATAAAATTCCAGTGAGCGGCGAGGAAGATACGCTAGACACATGGTTTTCCTCTGGGCTTTGGACCTTTTCTACGCTTGGTTGGCCGCGCGAGACGGCAGACCTTAAAAACTACCACCCGACCGATGTATTGGAAACCGGCACCGACATACTTTTCTTCTGGGTGGCGCGGATGATTCTTATGAGCGAGTATGCGCTCGGCACAGTCCCATTCCGCACGGTGTACTTAAACGGACTCGTGCGCGACGCGCAGGGCAGGAAGTTCTCTAAGTCGCTTGGGAACGGCATAGACCCGCTCGTTATTTCAGAGCAGTTTGGCACCGACGCGGGGCGCATGGCGCTCGTCGTCGGCAACACGCCGGGCACCAACCTTGCTTTATCGGATAATAAAATAAAAGGATACAAACACTTCGCCAACAAAGTGTGGAACATTGCGCGGTTTGTACTGTCGCCTGTCCGCCGAGGAGGCGGGCGTGAAAGCGCGGGCGAAGTGGATGCGACGCTGAAAACCGAGTTTGATGCGCTCTCGCAAGATATCACGGGTGATATGGAAGCATACCGCTTCCACCTCGCGGCAGAGAAAATATATGCCTATATTTGGCATCGCCTTGCCGACGAGATTATAGAAGAAGGCAAAAAGAAGAAGGGCGTGGACACAACCTTGCATTACCTTTTAGAAAACTCGCTTAAGCTCCTCCACCCATTTATGCCGTTTGTGACGGAAGAGATATGGGGGCTTATGGGAAAGAAAGAATTACTTATAATTGAACCATGGCCACTACCATGACGACCACCACCTTGCTCTACGCGCTCCTTGGCGGCTTCCTCCCCGCCCTCTTGTGGCTTTGGTTTTGGCTCCGCGAAGACCGCCTCCACCCCGAGCCGCGCGGCGCGATCGTCCTCACCTTCTTTGGCGGAATGTGTGCGGCGCTTCTTGCATATTTTGTCGAGCGCGCGGTGCTCGGGGCTGGTTTTGCCTTTTCCGCAACGCTTGTGCTCTGGGCAGTCATAGAAGAAGTGTGCAAGTTTGGGTTTGCTTATTTTGCGGCGCTTCGCCGCAAGGTGTGCGATGAGCCGATAGACGCGATGATATATATGCTCACTGCCGCCTTGGGATTTGCAGCGTTGGAAAATACGCTCTTTCTTTTGGCGCCGCTTGCCGAAGGCGACATTGCCAAGAGCTTGCTCACCGGGAACCTCCGTTTCATTGGCGCCACACTCCTCCACATTGCGGCGTCAAGCATCGTCGGCGCCTTCGCGGCGTTCTTCTTTTACCGTCGGCGGATACTGCGCGAGTGTGCGGTTGTTCTCGGGCTCCTCATTGCGGTCGTGCTCCATGCGGCGTTTAATTTGATTATCAACACGCAAGCCGACCGCTCGCTCCTCATTGCATTTGCCGTTGCGTGGGCGACGATAGTCGTGGTGCTTGCCGTGTTTGAGAAGGTGAAGCGCGTTAGGCGATAGCTGTGGATTACTTTTCTTGCGGGTATGTTACCATAAATGCACGATGTCACCTCTTATACGCAAACGCTCGTTTTTTGAACGGCTAACCGGCGCGGTGCCCGAGGAGGAATTAGTTCCGCCGCCGGCAGGACGCAAGCTCACTCCGCAGAAAAACGGGCGAGCGCAAAAGCCGGATCCAGAAGAAACGCTCCTCTCCGAAAGCGAGGAGGGTGAGCTTGCCGTAGATGTGTACCAGACGCCCGATGACATTGTTATTAAAACGATGGTTGCAGGCGTGCGGCCAGACGATTTGGATCTTTCCATCACCCGCGATATGGTAACTATCAAAGGCAGGCGCGAAGAATCGCACGAGGTGGAGAGCGAGGACTTTTTCCACAAAGAATTGTACTGGGGCACCTTCAGCCGCACGGTGCTTTTGCCGCAAGAAATAGATGTAGAAGGCGCCGAAGCGTCCGAGAAGCACGGGCTCCTCATTGTGAAGCTCCCCAAAATAGACAAAGACCGGCAGACGAAGCTAAAGGTAAAATCAAACTAGATACGAACTCGTTTTTCTGATACACTGCATCATAGAGCCGAGGTAGCTCAGTTAGCAGAGCGTCCGCCTGAAGAGCGGTAGGTCCCCAGTGCAATTCTGGGCCTCGGCATTTTATTGTTGCAGGAGTTTTCCGAAATCGCCAAGAGCGTCTGCGGTGCCGCGGACATTGTCTATGTCTCCGCGGAGCCCCGAATAGATTTTTTCTATTTGCGCAATGTAGGGTTCCAAAAAGTAGTACGCGCCGAATGAAAGCCCGATAATAACGAGCCAGTAGAAGAGATGCAACACTGCGCGCACGCGCGCGCCGCGGCGCATCTTGCGAAGCATCGTGTTATTTTCTTTGACCGTTTCGGCGGTTTTAAGAAGGAGCGCTTTTTCTTCTGGGGTCATGATAGATAGTATACGAGAAACCACGAACAATGTGCAACTGCGGGTAGCGAGAATCGGACTCGCGTCTCATGCTTGGGAAGCACGCATATTACCACTATACTATACCCGCTCAATGTGGCGTATTGTAGCGAACTGTTTTGTTTCTCGCAATCGGCTTGCTATGATTGGAGGTACTTCTATCTGTATTTTTGTATCTTATGGCGCAAGAACTAGTCACTATTTACTCAACGCCGTCGTGCGTTTACTGCAACGCGGCGAAGAAATATTTTACAGAGAAGGGCATTTCGTACACGGAGCACAATGTCGCAAGCGACATGGCGCGCCGCGAGGAGATGATTCAAAAAAGCGGCCAGATGGGGGTGCCGGTCATTGTGGTCGGTTCGCGAGTCATTGTGGGCTTCAATAAGCCCGTGCTTGAAGAGGCGCTTTCCGGCGTGGTATCGTAAGTGACGCCCCGCCGCCGTAGTTCAACGGACAGAACGAGGGTTTCCTAAACTCTAAATGTAGGTTCAATTCCTACCGGTGGCATTTCTTTTGTTACTTGGTAAGCCATTCCGTTAATCGCCGCCACCACGGTTTGTGCTCATCGGGGGCGTCGCCTTCTTGTCTGCGCGATTCTTCTTTGACGACGATGATTATTTCTTCCCCTGGCCTTGCGAGGCGCAGTTTTTCGCGCGCCTCCTCTTCTGTCGCGCGCGCGCTCCCCAAAAGCGCCGCGCTTTCCTCTAAGCGCGCCGCGTGCGCTTCAAGCTCTGTAGTGCGCGCTTCGATGGTGGAGAGCGCGCGCGCGGCGTCGCGATATGCGGCAAACGCTCCCCACGCCGCACGCCCCAAAAACGCTGCGAGCACGAGTAGCACGGCAAGCGTCAGATGCGAAGAGAAAAAGCGGTGTCGCCGTTTATGAGTGCGAAAGCGGTGCATCATGGTATACTCTACCACATGCTATTCAACAAAAAACACAAAAAGGTAATCGGCGCAGTGTGGGCGGTGGTATGCTTCCTCATTATTGTCTCCATGGTGCTCTTGTATACTCCGATATTTCGCTAATTTCACTGCAACATCTTGATGAACGCCTCGGGGGGGATTTCTACTCGGCCTCGCTCCTTCAGGCGCTTCTTCCCTTCCTGCTGCTGTTTCCACAATTTCATTTTTCGCGTACGGTCGCCGCCGTAGAGGTAGCCCGTTACATCTTTGCGGAGTGCTGTAACGCGGCGCGAAGCAACAATGCGTCCATCTACGCGCGACTGAATTTTAAGCTCAAACTGTTGGCGCGGTAATATTTTGGAAAGCTTTTCCACAGCCGCCTCCGCATCTTCCTCCACTCGGCGTCGCGCGACGATGCGCCCAAATGCGGGTACGGCTTCGTCGGCAACGAGAATCTCCAGTTTCGCCACATCGGCCGTGCGCCACTCTGTCAGCAAACGGTACGAGAGCGACGCAAACCCCGATGACACGCTTTTAAGCTCGTCAAAGAATCTGCGCATTAGCTCGCGGAGCGGGGCTTCAAAGCGGACGCGAATGCGATTTCCGATATTTTCTGTCTCTCCGACAGCCGCTTCGTGGGTGCCGAGGAGAAGCATAGCGGGAGAGAGATATTCCGGGGGTGCTATAAGCTCTCCCGACACCCACTGCTCCCGCACCTCGGCCACTTCTCCGTATTCGGGAAACTGCATGATGGTGTATGCAGTGAGCTCTGTACCTCGTTTGGTGGTAACACGGTACGCGATGGAGGGGTGCGTAACGACGAGCGGAATGTGGAACTCGCGGCGAAGCCGTTCGGAGATAATTTCCAAATGCAACATGCCGAGGAACCCGCACCGGAACCCTCTGCCGAGCGCTCCAGACGATTCTTCTTCTGCCGTAAACGCCGAGTCGGCGAGGCGAAGGTGTCCAAGCGCGTGGCGGAGCGCGTCAAATTCATCGCCGCTTTTGGGGAAGAAGCTTGCCCACACGACTGGTGATGTCCGCTCGTAACCGGGAAGCGCGGGCAGTGGGTTGTGCGCCGCAACCACCGTGTCGCCAACCGACGCGATGCCGGGCTCTTTGACTCCGGTAACGATGTAGCCGATTTCTCCCGCACAAAGCGTTGCGCGAGGCGTTTCTTCTGGAGAGAATGAGCCAACTTCAAGCACCGAGAACTCTCTGCCGGCAACCGCGAATTTCATTTTGTCTCCTCGAACAACGGTGCCGCCAAAAACGCGGCAATAGACCACGACGCCCGCATGGTTGGAGTACTTAAAATCAAACACGAGTGCTTGGAAACCCTCTGCAAGCGGTGTTTTTGGCGGAGGGACTTTCTGTACGATGGCGTGCAAAAGCTCAGGTACCCCCTGCCCCGTCTTTCCTGATACTTCCAAAATGTCGTTCTCTGCGCACCCAAGAAGGAGCGTGATTTCTTTTTTTGTTTCTGGGATGCGCGCCAGCGGCGAGTCAATTTTATTGACCACCGGAATAACGGCGAGCCCCGCCTCGCGCGCGGCAGAAAGTACGGTGAGCGTCTGCGCTTGCACGCCCTGCGTTGCATCTACTAGAAGAACCGCGCCCTCTACCGCGCGTAGCGCGCGCGACACTTCGTAGGAAAAATCAATGTGCCCTGGAGTGTCTATAAGATTGAGTATGTAGTCGCCCCCTAG
>CAYTVT010000012.1:6435-12230 GCA_964441855.1 uncultured Candidatus Saccharibacteria bacterium
TGAGGCGGGCGTATAGGACATGCGAACGGGAGTCATCTTTATCGTAATCCCCCGCTCGCGCTCCAGCTCCATAGAGTCAAGCACTTGCGCGCGCATCTTGCGCTTCGGAATTGTGCCCGTGAGTTCAAGCAAACGGTCGGCCAAGGTGCTCTTCCCATGGTCTATGTGCGCTATGATGCAGAAGTTGCGAATGGAGGGCATGCGCTTACTACTATACTGAAAAATTGCGAACGGAGTAGAGCTCTTCGGCGTCGCCTTGCGTTTCGGCGACAGGTGGTGCTGGTTCTGCCGCCTTCAGGCGCGCAATGTGCTTGTCCAGAAGTTCGCTTTTGCTCTTTTTTTCTGTTGATTCCAAAAGCGCAATGATGCCAAGCAGGTCCTCGTTGGAGAAGAAGTCAATCAAAATCTTCCCGCCCGTTTCGCGCCGCTCAATATGCACACGGGTGCCGAGCGAGTCGCGCAGTTTCCCCTCTATCGCCGCGAGCTCCGGATCTACGGGGAACTCGCGCTTGCGCGCGCGCTCTACGGCAACCTTGCGCGCCGTATCTTCTGCTTCGCGCACTGTGATTTTTTTAACTATGATTTCTTTGAAAAGTACCATCTGTTCCTCGGGGCGGTCTATAAGCATAAGGAGCGGGCGCGTATGGCCTTCGTTTATGGAGCCGGCAGAGAGCGCGTTTAAGATTTCATCGGACAAATCCAAAATTCGCATCGTGTTAGACACATACACGCGGCTTTTGCCGACGCGCGCGCCGATTTCGTGGTGTTTGAAGCCAAACTCTTCCGCAAGGCGCTTGAAGGCGCGCGCGCGTTCTACGGGGTTTAGGTCTTCGCGCTGGAGGTTTTCTATAATGGAGATCTCCAACTTCTCGCGGTCGCTATTTTCCCCCGCGCGGATAAGCACCGGCACTTGCGGGAGCCCTACGAGCTTGGAAGCGCGCAAACGCCGCTCTCCTGCGAGGAGCTCGTACTCTACTGCAATGCCGCCGTCGTCCTTCAGCGTCTCTTTGCGGGTCACCACAAGCGGTTGTAACACGCCATATGCACGGATGGATTCGGAAAGGTCTTTGAGCTTTTCTGGGTCAAACTCGCGGCGCGGCTGAAACGGGTTGGGCTTTATTTTATCCGTTTCTATCCAAAAGATGGCGTTGTTTTGGAAACTCTCGGTGTTCATAGGGAGTGAACAATAGTATAGCGCATATTCTTAAAAGGCAAAAAGCAGAAAAGTGTGTATAATGGCGGTACGCCGGAGTGGCGGAATTGGCAGACGCACACGACTCAAAATCGTGCGGGGCAACCCATGAGAGTTCGATTCTCTCCTCCGGCATATTCATCAAACAATGAATTGCTATATGCTTCTTGTGCAAACAAAAATCGGTCTAAGTAATATTGCTGGTATCGGACTTTTTGCCGACGAGTTTATTCCGAAAGGAACTCCGATTTGGAAATACATGCCAGGCTTTGATTTGAAGGTTGGGAAAGGCGAATTACAAAGATTATCCGAACCATCACGGACACAGTTTTTGAAATACGCTTACCTTAATCCAAAAACAGGTAATTATATTTTATGTTTTGATGACGCGCGGTTTTTTAATCACTCTGACCAACCAAACTGCATAGATACTATTTCACCCCATGACGAAGAGGGAATAGACATAGCGGCACGCGATATTAAAAAGGGCGAGGAACTTACGAATAATTACCATGAGTTTGACTCTGATTTCGCTTACAAAATGAGCATCACCTAACTAGCCCATGTTGTATTATCTTCTTATTCGCGCGAATTAGAAAGTAAAGAAAGACAAAAAACACTAGAGGCGTGCGAGGGTAGATGCGGCAATGGAGGGCGGCGTGCGCCCGAGGAAATAAAACACTTCAAGTCCGCGCTGGCGTTTGTCCAGCAAGTCCACGCGAGCAAGAATGTTGAGATGTTTGGAAGTGGAAGTGAACGACAACTTGATGTGCCCGGCAATATCCCCGACGGTTGCCTCGTTCTTTTTCTTGAAAAAAGAAAGAATTGCGAGCCGCCGCCGGTTCGCGAGCGCCTTCAGTACCAGTTCGTATTCTTTCATGATACACTCCAGTATACTCTATAGTTCTAATTCGCGCGAATTAGAAGATAAGAGAAACTGTGGAAAACTTGCAAAATAAAGAGAAAATACTCGTTATTGTCGGACCAACAGCTGTGGGCAAAAGCGCGCTTGGGGTAGAGATCGCGCGAAAGCTCGGTGGGGAAATAATCTCGGCGGATTCGCGGCAGGTGTATCGGGGGCTTGATGTGGGAACGGGGAAAATTACGAAAAGGGAAATGCGCGGCGTCCCCCATCACTTGCTTGATGTAGCGAGCCCGAAAAAGCAATTTTCGGTTGCCGAGTATCAAACGCTGGCGCAGAAGAAAATTGCCGATATTCTAGCACGGGGCAAACTCCCAATTTTCTGTGGCGGCACTGGGCTTTATGTAGACGCCGCGCTCGGGCGCGTCGCGTTCCCAGAAGTGCCGCCAAACTTGGCACTTCGGGAGAAATTTGCGGAGAAGTCCGCACCGGAACTCTTTGCGCTCCTCCAGAGAGTTGCGCCAGAACGCACACGCACGATAGACCCTCACAACCCGCGCCGCCTCGTGCGGGCGATAGAGATTGCATTGTGGCAAAATTCGTTGAGCGGGCATGTTTTGGAGAAGCTTTTGAGCGCGACGGCGCGAAAACGAGCGAATTTTCTAGCAAGAAAATTTGTGTCTTCGGAAAAACATGCCCCGAAAAAGAGTTTTGCAGAAAAAACAATCTGGCTCGGCCTGACGCTCCCGCCCAATGAACTCAAAAAGAGAATTATACGACGCTTATTCGCGCGAATTAGAAAGTATAAAATGATTAACGAAGCAAGAAGATTGCATAAACAAGGATTGTCGTGGAAACGGATGGAGGAGCTAGGGCTTGAGTACCGCTACCTGTCGCGT
The DNA here is from genome assembly GCA_964441855.1 of uncultured Candidatus Saccharibacteria bacterium. GTDB lineage: Bacteria > Patescibacteriota > Minisyncoccia > Phycocordibacterales > UBA10002 > UBA10002. The sequence continues at coordinate 9,389 of CAYTVT010000012.1, forward strand.
TACCTCCGCGGACGCATGACGAAAAAAGAAATGATAGAAACGCTACAAACCGAAATATGGCGTTACGCCAAGCGCCAGTTTGTGTGGTTTAAGCGCAATACAAAAATCCATTGGTTTGCTCCATCGCAAAAAAAGGAGATTTTTGGTATGCTGACGGAGATGGGTCTGTAGTTTCAATGGCAAAACATCGCTCTCCAAAAGCGAGGTTCCCCGTTCGAGTCGGGGCAGACCCGAAAAATTTCTGCCGTTCAAATATTCTCATGTAGAAATAGATTACGGTCGTAATCTATTTCTACATTAAGAAAAAGAAGAAAATATCATTTTTTCGTCTCTTTGTGGTTTGTGCGCTTTTTGCACCAATTGCAAAACTTCGCAAGTTCAATTTTGCGCTCCACTTTCTTTTTATTCTTCTCGCTCCAATAATTAATCCGTTTGCATTTCTCGCATGCGAGCTTGATAAGGCGGTCTTGGGACATATGATGTAAGAATAGCAGACAAAAGAAAACCGCGCAAACTTGCGTTTGCGCGATGTGTGTCGGAAAACTAACCTTTGCCGCCCTGTTGCGATACGACTGTGATCGTTGGTCCAACGACTGTCCTTTCGGACAACACCGGCCGTCTGCCAGTCGTACTCCATGCGTCCCACTGCGATGGCGTTGTGGACACGGCAATAGTACCGCCGTTGGAGAAACTTTGCCCCACATCAGCAAAAATGCCGACCAGAGTAATAGACGATGACGCGCTTACGGTCTCCCCAATCGTATAAAAGTCCTTGACCTCGGCATACTCCTGCCACTTCCACAACGAAGTGAACTGCCAACCTCCGCCCGCGTAGAGAATCACGGCAGTGAGATTTCGGACATCCTCTTTGTTGCCGCCGAGGACATGCAAGTTTAAACGCATCTGCGCACCAAACTCCCCGCCAGAAGTAGCATTAATAGCAAAACCGCCCAAAAACCTCTTTTCTCCAGTGTAAACCTTAGAGTTTGTACCGATTTTTGACGCGATAACTGAACCAAACGGCGGGGCTTCTTTGGCGGTAAATGTCGCGGCATCTGATTCCGCGAGTGGCACAAGCCCTTCGCTCGTACGCAACCAAACAGGAGCGAGTCGTGTTGGTCGTCCGATTGCCTCTCCCGGAAAGGCAGACGCCGTTTCACCTTCTACCGTCAACAAAAAGTCCATATCGGGAAGCACGACTGTTTTCTCAAGCGGAATTGAGGTGATGTTGGCGCTTTGGTCGAGTGCCGCATGACCAATCACACGCCCGTGTCCGTTTCTGACGAGAATGGTCTGGAATACCAAACGCGCCTGCCCGATGTGCTGCACTTCTACCCGCTCAATATTCACCGCCACATCAGTGGTAATTCGATACTGGACGCACGAGACCCGCTCGCTCGGCGACACCGACAAACTCGGCGGGTCCCAGATTTTCTGCACTGTAATCGCGGCGTTGAGGTTGAACGACAGAATTGAGAACATCAACAGAACCAACACCGACATTTTGGTTTTCATCTTTTCCTTTCTTACTGACAATGAACAGAAAGCGCCTCTGCCGGAAAGGCAGATTTTAAGCGCGTTCTCTAAATACCATTATATACACAGTGTTGGACTTGTGTCAAGCGGCATCGATGCGCCTGATAAGGGGGTTCAACCGCGTCGCAACTTCGTACCACGAACTGTCGGTGAGTAACGCAATACCAGAAAACGAAGCCGGACTGCTTTGATTTTTCGCGATTAAGACAGCTTCATCCCCCACCCGTACTCTTTTTACATCCGTAATGTCTATGGTGAGCATATCCATACTTACTCTGCCAATAATTTTGCACTCCTTCCCGCGCACCAAAACGCGGCCAATACCAGAAAGCGCGCGCGGGTACCCGTGCCAGTAACCCACCGGTACTACGGCAAGCGTCGTTGCCCGCGCAAGCGTCTCTGCATAGTCGTACCCAACACGCACCCCCTTCGGCAGCGTTTTTATCTCGCTCACAATTGATTTCCATTCTAACGCTGGCTTGAGAGTTACTTTGTCGCGCAAGAACGCTTCGGTTTCTCTCGCAGGCCAGAGGCCGTAGAGCCCAATACCAATACGCACCATATCGTAATGACTCTCGGGAAAAAGCAGTATGCCCGCCGTTGCCGCCGTGTGCACGAGTGGCCGCAACCCTGTTTTCTGAAATGCGCGTATCCATTTTTCAAACTCAGCGATTTGCGCGCGCGTATCGGCAGGAAACGCCGGGTTCTTTGCATTTGCAAAATGCGTATACAACCCTTCTACAATAGTTTTTGATTTCTGATTTTTAACTTTTGACATCAGGGCTTTTTGCTCGGAGAGCACAAAGCCCTGTCGGTGCATCCCGGTATCTACCTTGATGTGCACTTTAAGCGGCGTCGGACATTTTGCTTTCTGAAGCGCCGTAAGCGATTCAAACGAAGAAATAGTCAACGAAATATCCTGCTCCGCCGCTTCGGCAAAAAGCTCCGGGCAAGTATAGCCCAAGACAAGAATCGGGAGTTTCATTCCCTCCCGCCGCAGGGCGCGCGCTTCGGTCACAGAGTCCACCCCCAGCCAATCTGCGCCAAGCCGCGCTACTTCCTTGGAAAAACCGATAAGCCCGTGGCCATAGGCGTTGCTTTTTACCACCGCCATGAGCTTCGTCTTTCTCGGAATAAGCCCGCGAAAAACAGCGAAGTTGTGGGCTACCGCCTTGCGGTCAACTTCTATCCAAGTACGCAAGCCATGGTGGTTTTGGTAGGGCATATGATGCAGTATTCTTGCATTAGTCCGAGCACATGATGACAATTTCAAGTTTTTCTTTGGCGGCATTCAATTCAGAATTCG
>CAYTVT010000013.1:0-615 GCA_964441855.1 uncultured Candidatus Saccharibacteria bacterium
GGACCCAGAGTTTCGATCGATCTATGGAAACCGAATCACCCAGAGAGGAAAATCGGAGGGCAGGCTCTAATCGATACAGGTGGGCAAAGTACTGTAATCAAGACCTCGACGATTAAAGATCTAGGAATTAGCGGGTCTGGGAAGTTCCAAATGCAAGGAATCAACAATCCTGCACCGGTGGAAACTGAATTTTTCAAAATTGCCTTTAAAATTCCATCGATCCTCGGCGCGGAAAGTAATGAGTGGCCCGTTGCATCGGCTGAGTTAAGTCACACGGATTGTATTTGCATCATAGGCCGTGACTTGTTGGAAAACATGGAGTTCCACTATAACGGGAAGACGGGTACAGTAGAACTAACATGTGTATAGCACGACGGGATTTGCTTTGTGCGCAGTGTAGCAAACAGGATTTCTTGAGTGCCAGGTATCGCGAAAACGGTGACCGCATACGGCAACAAGTCACGCCTTTGTTGAGATTTTTCCCGTCTTACACTGGCGGTATGCTATGATTCAAGGTTGGGGAAGTTCCAAATGCAGAGAGGTCGCTTCGCTTGAAGTGGTCGTAAATCGCTTTGACCATCAACTGCATTTGGACCCCGTAGGTTCTGACTTTCT
>CAYTVT010000013.1:625-2460 GCA_964441855.1 uncultured Candidatus Saccharibacteria bacterium
CCAAGTCCCGCAGCCAGTTGATTTTTTACGGAGTGAGTGTATCATAGTGAACGGAAAAATAGTTTTTTGATACGGAAAGGAGCGTCCGATGAACCAGTTGATATCATGGCTGCAAGAGCGTTTTTTCTGTTCTAAACCAAAGTCGTTATTTCAAAACCTCTCGCGGTTTTTGGAGGGAGAAATGCGAGAAACCTTATTATCTCAACTGTCCAACGATGGGAGTGTCAGCGTCGTGGTGCGGGGCATCTTCGGGGATTTATCGTATGACAAAGCAAGAGGGAAGGCAGGCAAACGCATCATCATAGAACAGATTGAATTTATCCCAAAAAAATGGGGCGAGAGAGGATTTTTGTTTATTTTTGTAAACAATGAATTGTCCGTCCTGCGGCATAATGGAGCAGATCCTAAATATGCACCGAGCATGACGCTCGCGGAACAACAAATACTTACGGCATTTGTGGATGCGCTACGCCAAAAAACAGAAGCATTTCTCAAAGCCAAGATGCCAAAAGAAGTTGCATAATTACACCACACCCCCGTCTGCGCGGGGGTGTTTCTTTTTTATGGCGCGCATGATACCCTACGGTGCATGAAGCGGGTTGGTTTCTCTGTTTTCATGGTGATCTCTTTCCTTTTAGCGCACAGCGTCTTTGCGCTCGCGCCCATCATTCCGTTGCCAAAAACGGTGGGGGCGCCGCTCTCGCTTACGATTGAACCAAACGGCGACACCGTGCTTGAAGGTGCGCGCATCACCCAAATTACCGGTTCCACTATTTTTGCCTCGCAGTACTGGGGCGAGCTTCCGGTGCGCTGGATCATCCGCACCGACTCGAAAACCTCGTTCAAACATCGGTTTGGCAACCCGATCGTCCTTTCGCAATTTACCCTTGGGCACTTTGTTAGCGTTGAGGGAGTGTTTAACGGCAGTTCCGACTCGCTCGGTATTGATGCGAAGTCAATCAAAAATTGGTCCATCTCTACCGAGGGCTCTTCATTTACGGGCATGGTTGCATCCGCGCCCGACGCAAGCGGCGCCTTTATTCTCAAAAACGGAGACGGCAGTACCGTGCTCGTGAAGCCGAAGGCAACTTCCACGGTTATGCGCGGCACCGTTTCTATTGTTCCCGCCGCAATCGCGCTTGGCGACCGTATACTGGAGACCACCGGCGTCTACAACCACTTAGACCGTTCGCTCGCCGCCGATTCCGTCAAGATTTTCCAAGACAAGCAGAAGTTCACACCGCGCAACTTTGAAGGAAAGCTCACGCGCCTTGACGGCATAGCGCTCCCGACGATCGCGGCGGTGAAAGTTGGCGATAAAGAGTATACGGTACACCTTCCCGCAACAACGGAGATACTTCGCAAAAACAAATCAAAAACGACCCTGCAACGCTTTGTCGTCGGCGATACTATTCGTTTCTACGGTGCCATACGCGAGGCAGAGTGGTCGGTGGTAGATGCCGAAGTGGTGCGGACGCTAGAATTCTAAACTACCCTTTTATCGGTACTTTCTTGATGATTTCAATAATGTCGTTGTCGTCGTCGGTGATGGTATAGAGATCCATGTCTTCTTTCTCAATCGCGTGTTCGGCGCGGTAAGCGTTGCGGTAGAGTAAGTCGTGCAGTTCTTCCCAGTAGTCGCGTCCGACGAGGATAATGGGCACGCGGCGAATTTTGTGCGTTTGGATAAGCGTAATAATTTCAAAAAATTCGTCCAAGGTGCCAAACCCGCCCGGGAGGAAGATGTATGCTTCCGCGGCAAACGAGAGCGCCACTTTGCGCACAAAGAAATATGAAAACTCCATGCCGTCGGTCGTATAGGAGTTTTTCTGCTG
>CAYTVT010000013.1:2470-8915 GCA_964441855.1 uncultured Candidatus Saccharibacteria bacterium
GGATATTCAAACCCACCGACTGCCCGCCCGCCTCGTGCGCGCCGCGGTTTGCCGCTTCCATAATGCCGCCTCCGCCGCCCGTAATGACCGCATAGTTCAAGTCCTTCACGATGCGCGCCGCGAGCGCTCGCGCGCGTTCGTAATGTGGGCTTCCTTCCTCGACCCGCGCGGAGCCAAAGATGGAGACGGAACGCGGGTATTTTTTAATAAGCGCAAACGCGGCTTGGAACTCCGCGCTGATGCGCTCAATGCGGGCGCCGACAATCTGATGCGCTTCTTCTTTAGAGAGGGGAGACGCAAGGTGGCCGTTGCCGTTTCCGTTGATGTTGGTGTGCATGAGAGTATTGTAAGAAGTCGGGCAATGTTTTGCAAATGAGGGTATGCAAAAAAATCCCTCTCGCCCTGATATACTATATTTCATGTCAACCTTCACGCTCAAGACCTCCTATAAACCCGCAGGCGACCAGCCACACGCCATTTTGGCACTGGTGGCGGGGTTTCGTGCGGGCAAGACGCACCAGACGCTTCTTGGCGTTACGGGGAGCGGCAAGACATTTACTGCGGCAAATGTGATTGCAGAGCTGCAGAAACCCGCGCTCGTCATCGCGCACAACAAAACGCTCGCCGCCCAGCTCGCGCAGGAGTACAAAGAATTCTTCCCCGACAATGCGGTGCACTACTTTGTGTCGTATTACGACTACTACCAGCCAGAGGCGTATATGCCGATTACCGACACCTATATTGAAAAGGAAGCGCAAATCAACGAGGAGATTGAACGACTGCGCCACGCCGCAACGCAAGCGCTTTTGACGCGCCTCGACACGATTGTCGTGGCGAGCGTCTCGTGCATCTACGGCCTCGGGAGCCCCGAGGAGTATGAGAAAGTGAATATCAAACTCACAAAAGGCCAGCCGATTTCTCGCAATGCGCTGTTGCGTGCGCTTGTCGGCATCCACTACGAGCGCACCACCGCCGACCTTTCGCCCGGGCAGTGTCGCGCGCTTGGGAATGTCGTGGAGGTCGTCCCGGCAAGCGCCAAGGAAATGTACCGCATAGAAATTGCAGACGGGCGGATTGAGCGGATACAAAAAATCAACCCCGTGTCGCGGCGGCTCCTTGCAGAAACCGAAACGCTCTTCGTGTTTCCCGCGAAGCACTTTATTACGCCCGAGGCAGACCGAGCGCGTGCGGTGGCGACCATCAAAACGGAGCTTGGCGAACAACTAAAGCGGTTTGAAAAGGAGGGCAAACTCTTGGAGGCGGAGCGCTTGAAGCGGCGCACAAGCTACGACCTCGCCATGCTCAAAGAAGTCGGCTACTGCAACGGTATAGAAAATTATTCGCGGCACTTTTCGGGGAAGCTCGCGGGAGAGCCGCCCGACACGCTTCTTTCGTATTTCAAAAAGTATGGCGAGTTTTTAACGATTATTGACGAATCGCATGTCACGGTGCCGCAGATTCGCGGCATGTATGCGGGCGACCAAGCGCGGAAGGCGACGCTTGTAGACCACGGCTTTCGCCTCCCGTCGGCAAAAGATAACCGCCCGCTTCAGTTTGCCGAATTTGAGGCGCGTGTTGGGCAAGTGCTCTTCACCTCCGCAACGCCGGGGGAGTATGAAATGCAGAAAAGTGGAAAGGAGGTGGTAAAACAAGTCATCCGCCCGACGTGGCTCTTGGATCCGGAAGTCATCGTGCGGCCAGTTGCAGAGAAGTCCGCCTACCGCGGGCAAATTTCCGATTTTATACACGAAGCCAAGCAGGCGATAGAGAAGGGCGGACGCGTCATTGCAACTACCTTGACAAAAAAGATGGCGGAGGACTTGACCGGGTTCCTGAAAGAGAAAAAGCTTAAAGCGGAATACTTGCATAGCGACATAGAGACGCTTCCGCGCATACAGATTTTGGCGGACTTTCGGAAAGGCATTTTTGATTGTTTAGTCGGCATCAACCTTCTCCGCGAAGGGTTGGACTTGCCCGAAGTGTCGTTCATCGGGATTTTAGACGCCGACCGCGCAGGATTTTTGCGCTCGGCAACCTCGCTTATACAAATTATCGGGCGCGCCGCGCGCAATGTGGCGGGCCGCGTTGTTCTGTATGCCGATACCATAACGGGCTCCATGGAGCAGGCGCTTGGCGAGACGAACCGGCGGCGCGCCTTGCAAATCGCTCATAACAAAAAACACGGCATTACCCCGAAGACGATTATAAAGAAAGTGCACGAGCTCGCGGAGTCGCTCGGGTTAGAGCATAAACAAGCGGTCGCGTCGCTTGTGGCGCTAGACAAAGAGGTGCTGAAGAAGGTGCCGCGCGCGAAGCTCCTCAAAGAAAAACGCCTTCAGATGAACGCCGCCGTCAAGATTTTGGATTTTGAAACCGCGGCGCTTCTGCGCGATGAAATTCGCGCGCTCGAGAGCATCTAGTTTATGCACAGCAGATACTTCTCCTCTCGTTTTTGTTGGTATACTGGCGTGAGGATTATCGGTTAATTTTCATCTACTATGTCTATGCAAGCAGGAGTCGGGATGTCCAAAAATCTCGGAAGCCATTTTGATTCCGGGTACGAGGCGGTGGCGGAGGCGGCGTCAAAACTAGGCGGGCGGAAACCGGACATGGTGTTTGTGTTTTCGTCCATCAAGTACGACCAAGAGGCGGTCGTGAAGGGCGCAAACAAGGCGGCGGCGGGCGCATTTGTCGTCGGCGGAAGCGCGGCGGGGGAAATCACTTCGTGGGCGACCGAGTTTGACGCTGTAAATGCGATGGCGATTGCGGGCGCCCCTTCCGTACGCTTCTTTACGGGGTACGGCGAGGGGGTTTCCAAAAACAGTTTTCAAGCCGGCGCGGACGTCGCGCGGGCGGTTCTTAAGGCCGCCGGCAAGGAGAAACTCGGACTTTTCTTTATGATTCCCGACGGCATGACGGGCGACGGGGCGGAAGTGGTGCGTGGCGCGCAATCGGTCCTCGGCGCGGACTTTCCCATCATCGGCGGTTCGTCGGGCGATGATTACCTCTTCAAGAAAACCTTTGAATATTACGGCGATCGCGTCCTTTCGGACGCCGTCGTGGGGGTGGGAATCGCGGGCGCCTTTTCATACGGCTTCGGCATCCGGCACGGCTGGGAGCCGGTTGGCCTCCCTCTCAAAGTAACGAAGGCGGAGGGGACCGTGCTTAAAGAAATTAACGGCAAGCCCGCGCTCGCCGTGTACGAAAGTTATTTCGGCAAGGAAGCGGGAGAACTCGTGAAGGAGCCCTTGGCGCGCATGGCGTACACCTACCCCTTAGGCATGGCCGCAGAAGGAAGCGACGAGCTCCTTATTCGGGACCCGGTTGTCGCCAACGAAAAAGGGGAGATAACCCTTGCCGCAAAGATTCCCGAGGGCTCGTTCATCCGGCTTATGATCGGCGACCGCGACCGCGCGATTGGCGCCGCGAAATGGGCGGCGAAGCGGGCGAAGGAGCAGCTTGGCGGCGCGACGCCGCGCTTTATCCTCATGTTCAACTGCATGGCGCGCAACAAGCTTTTGGGAATTCGCTGTCATGAGGAGAATGACGCGGTGAACGCGATTATCGGAAAAGAAGTTCCCATGGTTGGTTTCTATACCTATGGCGAGCAAGGACCACTTTTGGGCAAGAAGGGAACGCCCGCGTACTTCCACAACGAAACAATGACCCTCGTCGTTGTGGGCGATTAACTGATTACCTATGGCCGTTTCTTCAGAAAACGAAACGCTCGCGCACGAACTTGTAGAGTGCCGGGCGAAACTAGCGGCGCAAAAAGGAGCCGTTGCCGATATGGACAAGATCGCCAAGGGACTCGTCCAGCGCGATTTGGCGCTTTCGGAATTGCGTGTAGAACAGGAGGCGCGCATTAAAGAACTGGATGCGATTACGAAGCGGCTCATTAAGCGCGAGTTTGAGCTCTCGCTCGCCAACGAAGAGCTCCACGAGCTTGACCGATTGAAGAGCGAGTTTGTATCGGTTGCCGCGCATCAGCTTCGCACGCCCCTTTCTGCTATCAAATGGACAATGGACATGCTCGTTTTGGGCGAGCTCGGGCCCTTGGGCGGCGAGCAAAAAACCTTTCTCCTGAAGGCGTACGAAAGCACGGAGCGCATGATTCTTCTTATCAACGACATGCTCTCCGCGGACCGCATTGAGTCAGGGCGGCTTTCATTTGCCTTCGCGCCAACGAACCTGTTAGACCTTTTGGATACGGTGCTTTACGAAGTGTTGCCGCAGGCGAACAAGAAAAAACTGACGATACTCTTTGAAAATCGGCCGAAAACGCTTCCGCTTCTATCGGCAGACCCGGAGCGCATGCGTGTCGTGTTTCAGAACTTGCTGGAGAACGCGATTGCATATACCATGGAAGGAGGTATCATTCGCCTCGGCGTCACGGCGAACGAAAAAGAAATTGTGTTTTCCGTTGCCGATACCGGCATCGGGATTCCGAAGGAACAACAGTTGTACATTTTTAACCGTTTATTCCGGGCAAAAAACGCGGTGAAGATGGAAACAAGCGGCTCGGGTCTCGGGCTTTTTATCGCCAAGACCATTATAGAAAAACACCGCGGGAGAATTTGGTTTGAAAGTGCAGGCGCGGGGCAGGGCAGTATTTTTTATTTCACCATTCCTTTATGATGTCCCATCGCATTTTAATCATTGAAGACGATGCATTTTTGGGCGATGTGCTCGTCCAGAAGCTTACCGGCGAGGGCTACGCCGTGTCGCTTGCGCGCGACGGTGTGGAAGGGATGCAGCGCCTTCGCGACATGAAACCCGACCTGCTTCTTTTGGACATCGTGCTCCCCGCCATGAGCGGGTATGAAATTTTGGAAGAAAAATCGAAAGACGCGAGCATCGCTTCCATTCCGACCATTATCATTTCAAATTCAGGCCAGCCGGTAGAGATCGACCGCGCGCTCGCGCTCGGCGTGCGCGACTATATCGTTAAGGCGCAATTTACCCCCGAGGAAGTGCTCGCGAAAATTCGCATGCAGTTAGACAAAATGGGGCCGAACCGACCGGTGGATATAGATGGAGAGGAGAAGAAAGGCGTTGCTCCAAACGCCCTTGCAGGAACGAGCGTGCTCGTCGTAGAAGACGATGCGTTTCTCCACGACATTCTTACCCGCAAGCTTTCGGGCGCGGGAGCGACACTACTCCATGCGACCGACAGCGACGAAGCGTTTTCGGCGCTCAAAAATGAAAATCCCAACATTGTCTTGCTGGACATTTTGCTTCCGGGCACCGACGGGTTTGAGGTCCTCCGGCAGATTCGCGCAAACCCCGAGACCAAAACGCTTCCCGTGATTCTCCTCTCCAATTTGGGGCAAAAGACCGATATTGATAAAGGGAAACAACTTGGCGCAAACCGTTTTCTCATTAAGGCGACCGCATCGCTTGAAGAGATCGTCAATGAAATTCGTTCATTGCTCGCGCGTTAGCGGTGTTCGTGGTAGAGTGAAAGTATGAAAAAAACATGGATTATTGTTCTGGCGGTAGTCGTCCTCACATTCCTCTATGTATGGAGTGCCTACAACGGGCTCGTGTCTGCGACGGTTGGGATAGACGGGCAATGGGCGCAGGTGGAAACGCAGTACCAACGGCGGTTTGATTTAATCCCAAACCTCGTCGCCTCGGTGCAAGGGATTTTGCGGCAGGAGCAAACCATTTTTACCAAGCTTGCGGAGGCGCGTACGCGCTATGCAGGCGCCGCGAGCGTAGACGAGAAGGCGCGCGCCGCTTCAGGCGTTGAAAGCGCGTTTGGGCGGCTTCTCGCGGTTATGGAGAATTACCCGCAATTGCGCTCGGCAGAAAATGTGAACACCTTAATGAGCCAACTTGAGGGTACCGAGAACCGAATTGCGGTGGAGCGCAAACGCTTCAACGACGCGGTGGCCCTCTACAACGCCAAGACCAAGCGCTTCCCAAGCATGGCGGTCGCGCGGCTGTTCGGCTTCGGCGAGCGCGCGTATTTTGACGCGGCGGCGGGCGCAGAGCAAGCGCCGCAAGTGGCGCTGTAAACAACCGCGGCGCGCAAGATGCTACACTTAGGTACATGCGTCGCAGGCAACCTGTTGACAAAATATTTCTCGGTATCGCCCTCACCCTGCTCGTTGGCGGTTACTTCATCTTTGCTTCCGCGTCGTTTGGTCTCCTCCTGAAAGACGGCGGCATCTTTACGAATACCGCGCTCACGCAACTCGCGAGCATTGCTTTGGGACTCTTCCTCTGTTTTGCCGCGTCGCGCATACCGCTTTCGTTCGTTCACCGGTACGCGTGGTTGTGGTTTGCGCTCGGGGCGGCGCTCATGGCGCTTGTCTTGGTGCCGGGGGTCGGTGTCTCTTACGGCGGCGCACAACGCTGGTTTTCTGTTTTCAGCGTTTCGCTTCAACCCGGCGAATTATTCAAACTCGCGCTCGTCATCGCTATTGCGGCGTGGCTC
>CAYTVT010000013.1:8925-11771 GCA_964441855.1 uncultured Candidatus Saccharibacteria bacterium
CACGCGCACGCGTACCGCGGCGCGCAGGCGCGCAAAACCTTTTGGGTGTTCTGCGGCTTTTTGGTAGGCGCGGGCGCGCTGTTTCTTGCACAGCCAGACACCGACTCATTTGTCATTGTGCTTGCCGCGAGCGCAACGCTCTACGCCGTCGCGGGCTTTCCCCTGAAGCATCTTGCGACTCTTGCCGTGGGGGCATTTGTGGCGGCGGTGATTCTTTTTGCCGCTCGGCCGTACCTTTTGGAACGGCTTACCGTCTTTTTGCATCCCGACCGCGACCCGTTGGGGGCGGGCTACCAACTACAGCAATCGCTCATTGCGGTGGGGAGCGGCGGGCTTTCGGGCAAGGGTTTTGGGCGGAGCGTGCAAAAATTCGAGCGTTTGCCGGAGCCCACGAGCGATTCCATCTTTGCCGTTTTTGCGGAGGAGTTTGGGCTTATAGGCGCGGGGCTTTTGGTCGTGCTTTTTGCGCTTCTGGCGCTTCGGGGGTTTCGTATTGCGGCGCACGCCCCCGACCTCTTTGAGCGGCTCGTCGCTCTCGGCTCTACTATGCTTATAGTGGGCGCGGCATTTCTAAACATTGCTTCTATGCTGGGGCTCGCGCCGCTTTCGGGCTTGGCGCTCCCCTTTATCTCTCACGGCGGCTCCGCGATGCTTGGCGCCTTAGTCGGCGTTGGGCTTATCTTAAATGTATCGCGGCATGCTAAAATAGCCCTATGAGAATTGTGTTTACCGGCGGGGGGACGGGCGGGCACTTCTATCCGATTATTGCGGTTGCAGAAGAAGTGCGCGCGCAAGCACGCGACAAGCGGCTCATTCCGCCCACACTTTTTTTCTTCGCTCCCGAGCCATACGACGCGTCGCTCCTCGCTCGCAATGAAATGCGGTTTGTACCGATACCTGCGGGCAAGCTCCGGCGGTATGCAGACAAAAGAAACATCGCCGACTTTTTCGTAACGGCATGGGGCGTAGCAAAAGCTATCGGCCTTCTTTTTTACTGCTACCCCGATGTCGTATTCGGCAAAGGCGGGTACGGGAGTTTTCCGACCCTCCTCGCCGCGCGATTATTGCGTATCCCCATCGTCATCCACGAGTCCGATTCGGTGCCGGGCCGCGCAAACCGGTGGGCGGGGAAGTTTGCCGCGCGCATTGCTGTGTCGTTTGCGGAGGCGGCGCCGTTTTTTCCTGCGGAAAAAACGGCGTGGACGGGGCACCCCGTTCGGCGAGAGATTCTCCCCACGCAAGCAGATGCCGCCGCGGCGTATTCTTTTCTGAAACTGGAGGCAGGCGTGCCGGTGCTTGTGGTGCTTGGCGGTTCGCAGGGGGCGCAGGCGATCAACGAACTTATACTCTCGTCGCTTTTGAAATTGACGGAGCACTTCCAGATTATCCACCAGACTGGCGCCGCGCACTTCGCCGAAGCATCGGCTCGAGCAAAGGTCATCCTTGCGGGCGGCTCGCCCCCGAATGACAAAACGGCGCTCTCGTACGGCCGTTACCACCCGTTTGCTTTCCTCGGCGGCGAGGCGCTTCGGATGGCGGCAAGCGCCGCCTCGCTTGCCGTCTCGCGCGCTGGCTCCACGATTTTTGAGATTGCGGCGTGGGGCTTGCCCTCCATTATTATTCCCATCGCCGATTCAAACGGTGACCATCAGCGCAAAAACGCCTACGCCTATGCCGGAAGCGGCGCGACGGCGGTGCTGGAGGAGGCAAACCTCTCGCCCGCGCTCCTTCTTGCTGAAATTGCAAAAATTATGGGCGATGCGAGCCGCTCTGGCGCGATGCAGGAAGCCGCCCGCGCGTTTGCAAAGCCCCTCGCCGCTCGCGCGATTGCCGATAAGTTATTGGACATAGGATTATCGCATGAACACTAATCAAAACCCCATCGTTCGCTTTGCGCCGTCGCCCACCGGCCCCCTCCACATCGGCGGGGCGCGCACCGCGCTCTTTAACTATATCTTCGCCAAGCAGACGGGCGGGACTTTTATTTTGCGCATAGAAGATACCGACATAGAACGCTCGGAGAAAAAGTACGAGGACGACATTCGCGATGGTATCGCGTGGCTTGGTATTACCCCCGATGCCGTGTATCGGCAATCGGAACGAACGGCTCTCTACCGGAAGCATTTGGAGAAACTTATCGCATCAGGAGCGGTGTATATGTCGCAGGAGAAGAAAAAGGATGGGGAGGGGGAGGTGGAAATTGTTCGTTTTAAGAATCCAAACAAGCGGCTCACTTTCAATGATCTAGTGCGCGGCGAAGTGTCGTTTGATACTACAGAACTCAAGGATTTTGTGATTGCGAAGTCAATTACCGAGCCGCTCTTCCACCTCGCGGTCGTGGTGGATGATTTTGAAATGGGCATCACACACATTATCCGCGGCGAAGACCACCTCTCCAACACGCCGCGGCAGATTTTAATCCAAGAAGCGCTCGGCGCCCCGCGCCCGCTCTACGCGCATTTGCCGTTAATTCTCGCTTCCGACCGCAGTAAACTCTCTAAACGCAAACACGGTGAAGCAGTGTCGCTTGCGTACTACCGCGCCCAGGGCATACGCCCCGAGGCGCTCGTGAATTTTCTTGCGCTTCTCGGTTGGCACCCGTCCGCGAGCGATGCGAGCGAGATACTTTCCTTTGACGAACTGGTCGCGCAATTTGACCTCTCGCGTGTCCAAAAAGGCGGCGCGGTGCTCGACGCCAACAAACTCAATTGGCTGAATAGGCAGTATGCAAAACGGAGCTAAAGCCGCCATTGCACTTGTCGTCTGTGCGGCGGCGTTCTTTGCGCACGCCGACATTGCCGACTTGCAGGTAAAAATTAACGAACGGAACGCGCAGATTGCGGAAT
>CAYTVT010000014.1:0-5554 GCA_964441855.1 uncultured Candidatus Saccharibacteria bacterium
GGGAAGTTTGCTATGCTTCCTAGGTCGCTTATAGGGCGATGTTTGAATCGCCTTTTGTTTTTGTGTTTAACCATTATTAGATTTATATATAAAAACTATGGCAGAAGAATTTAAGCGCGATAAGCCGCATATGAATGTGGGCACCATTGGCCACATTGACCACGGCAAGACGACTTTGACCGCGGCAATTTGCTCGGTGCAAGCGAAGAAAGGGCTCGCCAAGGAGCGAAGCTACGACGAAGTGGCGAAGGCGTCCGAAAAGGAAGGCCGTCGCGACCCCTCTAAAATTATTACCATTGCGATTTCGCATGTGGAGTATTCGTCTGATGCGCGCCACTACGCGCATGTGGACTGCCCCGGGCACGCCGACTATGTGAAGAATATGATCACAGGCGCCGCGCAGATGGACGGCGCGATTTTGGTCGTGGATGCGGCAGACGGCCCCATGCCCCAGACCCGCGAACACATCTTGCTCGCAAAGCAGGTCGGGGTGCCGAAAATGGTCGTCTTCTTGAACAAGTGCGACCTCGTGACGGACAAAGAACTGGTGGATTTGGTGGAGGAAGAAATCCGCGAGCTTCTGACGAAGAACGGCTTTGACGGTAAAAATGCGCCAGTCATTCGCGGCTCGGCTTTGAAGGCGATTGAGGGTGATGCAACTTGGGTTGCAAAAATTGATGAACTCTTGAAAGCGATGGACACCTACATTACGGTGCCGCCGCGCGAGGTAGACAAGCCGTTTTTGATGCCGATTGAGGATATCTTCTCCATTGAAGGTCGCGGTACCGTGGTAACGGGTCGCATTGAGCGCGGCAAGGTGAAGGTAGGCGAGGAAGTGGAGATTGTCGGGTTGAAGCCCACGACAAAGACCATCGTCACGGGCATTGAAATGTTTAACAAAAACCTGCAGGAGGGCATGGCGGGCGACAATGCTGGTATATTGCTCCGCGGGACGAAAAAGGAAGATGTGCACCGCGGGCAAGTGCTCGCGAAGCCCGCATCGGTAACGCCGCACACTGATTTTGAAGCAGAAGTGTATGTGTTAAAGAAAGAAGAGGGAGGCCGCCACACGCCGTTCTTTACCGGCTACAAGCCGCAGTTCTACATCCGCACGACCGATGTGACAGGAGAGGTAACGCTCCCCGAAGGGCGCGAGATGGTGATGCCGGGCGACACGGTGCAGTTTAAGGTGAAGCTCGTTGCGCCAGTCGCGCTTGAAAATCAAACGCGGTTTGCAGTGCGCGAAGGAGGCAAGACGGTGGGGGCGGGCGTCGTGACGAAAGTGGTTGCCTAACCTATGCCGACCGAGAAGAAAACAGCCGTGAAAAAGAAAGCGCCTGCAACTAAAAAAGTTGTAGCCGCGAAGAGTGGCGCGAAGAAGGCGGCGGTGAAAAAGGCAGATACGGCAAAACTGCGCATCCGCGTGCGCGCCTATGAGCACAAGATTCTGGACTCCTCGGTGCGCCAGATATTGGAGGCGGCGGCGCGTTTTGATGCTGAAGTGCAAGGACCGGTGCCGTTGCCGACCGAAATACGCAAATATACAGTGAACCGCTCTGCATTCGTGCACAAAAATTCGCGCGAGCAGTTTGAGATGCGCGCACACAAGCGGCTCTTAGACATCGTGAATCCGTCCGCCAAACTTGTGGAAGCGCTTACCAATCTATCGCTCCCGTCGGGTGTTAATGTGGAGGTGAAGATGCTGTAATAATACGAAATACGAAAACTGCCTCCGCTGTAGCGGGGGCAGTTTGCTATAATAACTATATGAGATTGATATGGTTTGCTATACTGGTGGTGGCGGGAGTGGGAGGATATTTCCTGCTTGCGCCAACGACGGTGCACAAAGAAGACAATATAGGAAAAGACCTGCCACAGGGAGTAGAGACCGCCGTGTTTGCAGGCGGGTGCTTTTGGTGCGTGGAGTCGGATTTGGAAAAATTGCCGGAGATTATTGACGCGGTGTCGGGGTACACCGGCGGACGGCGAGCCGAGGGCGACCCGCCGCCAACCTACGAAGATTACAACGCGCGCGGCTTCCGCGAAGTGGTGCAGGTTAGTTACGACCCCGCGAAAATCTCGTATGCGCAACTTGCAGAGTACCTCATAAAACACAGCGACCCGACGGACGCCGGGGGTTCTTTCTACGACCGCGGGAGCGCGTACGCGCCGGCACTCTACTATGCAGGCGATGCAGAGAAAAAAGAAGCCGAGCGCGTGATTGCCGATGTGGACGCGCGCGGTATCTACGACAAGCCGCTCACGGTGCAGGTCTTGCCGCGGACGGAATTCTTCCCCGCCGAGAAGTACCATCAGGACTATTACAAAAAGAACCCGATTCGCTACAACTTCTATCGCACTTCGTCGGGGCGGGATGCGTTTATCAAAAAGCATTGGGGCGATGAGGTGTTGCCAAGTAGCGCGCCTGCCAGTACTGGTACAGGCGGGCCTGCGGCTACTGACGGGCCAACCTTTACAAAACCTTCTGCCGCGGAACTGAAAACGAAACTAACCGCGCTCCAATACAAGGTAACACAAGAGGAGGGGACGGAACCGCCGTTTCAAAACGAATACGATAAAAATGACGCTGCGGGGATTTATGTGGACATCGTGTCGGGGGAGCCGTTGTTTTCCTCGCGCGACAAGTACGATTCGGGTACTGGCTGGCCTTCGTTTGTGAAGCCGATTGCGCCGCAGGCGGTTGTGGAGCGGGTGGACAAGAAGCTCTTCTCTACCCGCACGGAAGTCCGTTCGGCGATTGCGGATTCACATTTGGGGCATGTGTTTCCAGATGGGCTCGCCGCTCGCGGCGGTTTGCGCTATTGCATGAATTCCGCCGCGCTCCGGTTTGTTCCCAAGGACAAAATGGAGGCGGAAGGATACGGCGCGTAAAATTTCTTCGCTTCCGGTCGTGGTCGGCTACCTCTTTTTCCTCTATGTCGTGGTGCACTACGCAGGTGTGCTTTTGGCGATTTGGCGGTAGCGCTCTCGTTATGATTTCTCTTTTGGTGCCGTTATAGTAAAGACAATGAACATTTGCATGTTCAGTTTGGATAGGGAGATACTGCGCAAAGGGACGCCTGCCGCAGGGCGGCTCGCGGCGCTTCGGAAGGAGGCGGGGGATATAGAGGTCTTTGTGCCGGAAAAAGGCGTGAAGATTTTTGCGCTCTGGAAACTGTGGCGCGCCGCGCGCGCGGTGTCTCGCGCGCGAAAGCCCGCTCTCGTCACCGTGCAAGACACCGCGTACCTCGCGCTTCTCGCATATCTCTTCGCGCGCGCGGCGCGCGTACCGCTTGAAGTGCAAGTGCATGGGTTTGAGAAACTGCACGGCATACGCGCATTGCTTGCGCGGTTCGTGCTCTGTCGAGCAGACAGGGTGCGCGTCGTTTCCGAACGGCTCAAACGGGAAGTGGAGGCACGATTCAAGATTCACGAATCAAAAGTATATGTCTTGTCGATATATGCGCAGATTGTAGGAAAGGACAGGGTTGGAGAAAAATATGATACCTTTACTTTTCTCACCGTTTCGCGGCTCGTGTCCGTCAAAAATATCGCACTCCAAATCCGCGCCTTCGCGCGCGTGGTACAGAAATATTCGCACGCGCGTTTACACATTGTCGGAGACGGGCCACTTCTAGAAAGTTTAAAGTCTAAAGTTAAAAGCAAAAAGTTAGAGGAAAAGATTACTTTTGTTGGACAACAAAGTGATGTCAGTCGTTTTTATCGAGAGGCGGATGCTTTTTTGCTGACATCTGATTCTGAAGGATGGGGCGTGGCGGTTACAGAAGCCGCCGCGTTTGGACTTCCGATTATCATGACCGATGTCGGGTGCGCGGGAGAGTTTATTAGAAACGGAGAAAGCGGCATTGTTATTCCAGTTGGAGACGAAGCCGCGCTCACCGCCGCGATGGAACGGCTCATCACCGACGAACCGTTCCGTACGCGCCTCGCGGCCGCCGCTCGGCGCGCCTTTGAGGCACTCCCGACTCCGGAGGAGCAAATACAAAATCAAATTGTCGCGTGGCGCGCTCTGCTATAATGCCACGCATGCTTTCTTTTCTGTTGCGTTTGCCGGTTGGTCTGCGCTACCTTGTAGCGGGTGGCGCCTCCACCGCCGTTGACCTCGGGCTTCTCTTCGTCCTTACCGAATACGCGGGGTGGCATTACCTCGTCTCCGCGACGGCGGCGTTTTGCGTCGCGGTGGTCGTGAGTTTTGTTTTGCAAAAGTTTTATACCTTCAGCAACCGCGATACGGGGCGCGCCGCCGTCGCGACGCAGAGTACCCTTTATCTTGCGCTCCAGATTACCAACATCGGCGTGAATGCCGCGTTTATGTACGCGCTCGTAGAGTTGGTGGGGCTATGGTACTTCCTCGCGCAGGTCATCGCCGCCGCCCTGATTGCCGTCGCCAGTTTTTTTATGTACCGGTTCGTCATCTTTCACCCGCGCGCGCCGCTTGCTGCTTTTGTGCGGCGCGCGGCGCTCGAGGCAGCGCTGCACCGCGCGGCGCTCGCCGTCGCGCTTGTCGTATCTCTCCTCTACGGCACGCATCATTTCCTTATGCCGCGTTTTATGCCCGAGTGGCTCGTGTATAAGCCGGTAACTTATGAATCCGACCCAGACGCCGGCGGGTACTACGGGCCGCGCGCCAACGCCTTTTTCGCGCGGAATGAATTAGCGATGCCGTCTCTCTTGCCGATATTGAATCCATTGATTATGGGCGGGCTCGGCAAGGCGCTTGGGAGTATGGAGCGCGCGTATGTGGTATCCGACTTTTTGTTTCCGCCGCTTATCTTCCTTGCCGTGTATGCGCTTTTTTGTGAAGTACTACGCCGTCGTCTTCCTGTGCTTTTGCTGTCCTCTGTGTTCATCGTCTCGCCACTCGCGGTGCTTTTATCTCCATCGATACCTCTTTTGCCGCAAAGCGAACTGTTGTATTTTTCTAGTTTTGAATACCCCAAAGTTACTTTCTTTTTTTATGCTTGCGCGCTTTTTTTTATATTTCGCGCGCTTCGTACCGGCGCAAGGCGGGATGTTCTTTTCGGTGGCATTTTTTTCGGCGTGCTGTTTTACACCTACTTATATGATTGGGCGTATCTTACCGTCGCGCTCGGAATTACGCTCGTATGGTTCGCCTGTCGGCGCGAGTGGAAGGGAGTAAAAATCTGCGGCGGTATCGCGGGCATCGGCGCGTTTATTTCCATTCCGTATTGGCTCAACTTTTTCGCTCTACGCCGCTTGCCGCACTACCAAGACCTCGTATTCCGTATTGCGGGCGTAGAACTCGGACGACATTTTCGTTTCGGGTCGGTGTGGAAAACCTATGTGCGGCATCTCGTATGGATTGGCGCGCTCGCGGCAATCATGCGCAAGCGGGTTTCGTTCGGTGCTGTTTTTCTTATTTCACTGCTCGCGGCGTATGCCGTTGCCGTCAATGTGCAAATAGTACTTGGCTTCTCGCCCCAGCCCGACCACTGGTACCGCGAATCGTTTGTGCCGGTGCTTCTGTCTCTTGGTGCGGTTGGTGTTTGGCTCTGGGACCGCTATGCGGCGC
>CAYTVT010000014.1:5564-11659 GCA_964441855.1 uncultured Candidatus Saccharibacteria bacterium
GCCGCGCCGCCATCTGTGTTTTTGTTTTTCTCGCGCTGCTTCTCGCACACGCATTTTACGGGCAGTACAGATTGAGTCGTGATAATGCAACGGCGTGGGGCATTCCGCGTCCATATGCAGAGGCGTATCGGTGGCTCAACACGCACGCCGAAGCTGGAGCGTCGGTCGGCAGTATGAGTGAAGAAACCAACCGCGATGTACTGCTTCTCACGCACACTACGCTCTTTTTACCAAGCGGCGGCATGACGCTGGCGTCGAATGCGGAACTGTGGAATCGGCTGTATGTGCTCGCGGCGCTCTGGGAACTTTCCCTCGTGGAGCTTCGCGATATTGCGCGCGAGAAGACCTCCTATCTTTTTCAAGATTGGTACCACTCTCGCGCGCACGATGCGTATTTTCGCGCGGCAGAACGGCCCGTGATTCCCACAGGAGAACTTGCGGCGCATCTTTTAGAGTTTTCAAAAATGCCATCGGATTTTGCGCGCACGCTTGCGTACCCGCTTGACTACCTCTTGGTCGGGCCGCGCGAAGAAGCGATTTCAGCGACTCCTGCGGCATTCGCCGCATTTCCGCTTGTGTACAATGCGGACGGCGTGCGAATATATCGCTTTAATTATGGAAATGGAATATAAACCAGAACTCTCCATCGTTGTTCCGGTGTACAACGAAGCGGGGCGGCTCGCTAAAACCTTCAGGTCACTCGAGCGTTTTGCGGCTTTGCCGCACTGCCCGTCTTTGGAAGCGGTATTTGTAGATGACGGGAGTAGCGACGAGACGGCAGGACTGGTCCGCAACTTTGCAGCGCGCTTCAAGGGCGCGCGGCTCGTCTCGCACGAGAAAAACCGCGGGAAGGGCGCTGCGGTGCGAACGGGAATGCTCGCTTCGCGAGGGCTCTGGCGGCTCTTTATGGATGCCGACATGGCAACCGACCTCACCGAGTTTCAGAAATTTGCTCCTTTCTTTTCTTCCGGCGCGTCGGTACTCATCGGTAGCCGTCGCGTTCTTGGGGCGCAGGTTCTCGTGCATCAACCATTCTTGCGCGAGCGCATGGGGGGCGTCTACACGGCGCTTGCAAACTTCATAACCGACGCCGGCGTTTCTGATTTCACCTGCGGATTTAAATGCTTTTCGGCGGCCGCCGCGAACGCGATTTTTTCGCGTTCGCGGATTGCGCGCTGGAGCTACGACGCGGAGATACTTTTTTTGGCGCATCGGCTGGGGTACGCGATTCGCGAAGTTCCGGTCGTGTGGAAAAACGACGGCGCGACGCGCGTGCGGCTGTGGAGAGATGCGCCGCGTTCTTTTTTTGACTTGTGTCTTTTGCGGGTGTATGCGGCGCTCGGGTATTACGGGCGAAGATAAGGCCGCGTAGCGCGTTTTCGGGCACTATCTCTACGGCAAAACCGGCGCGGGACAACTTTTCCGTGAGCGCGGCAATTTGATGCTTGTGTGCATCAAGTCCGAAATACGGCGGCAAGTGGTACTCCATGGCGATTTTCTCTATGCGCGCGAGCGTGTCAAGTGCCGCGGTTTCTATAATTTCGTATTCTGCGCCCTCGCAGTCCACTTTGAGGAGGTCGCAGTGCGTTATCTGTTGTCGCACAAAGAGTTCATCAAGTGTTACCGCTTCCACGGACACGCGTTCCGCTCCTCTGCCGTAGAGGCCGTTGCGGGCGGCATTGCTCTTGTCTAGGAAGAGTGCGCGCGCGCCATTCTTTCCCGCGACGCATACGGGAAGCGCCGTAACGGCGCGCGCGTTGTTTCGCGTCGTGTTTTCGCAAAGCATGCGGAAATTTTCCGGCGACGGTTCGCAAGAGACGACGAGCGCGCCCTGTGCCTCAGCATGGAGCGCAAACGAGCCGATATGCCCGCCGATGTCTACGACCGTGTCGCCCGCGCGTATCGCAAACCCGTTCAGCTCATACTGGCGCAGAGCGATGCAGGTAAACGCCATGTGGCTGTCTATAATCTTGTTCAAAAAAGTGTCGGTGCGTACTGCGATGTCGTGGGCACTTGGTGCGCGATGGGGGAGCCCATGTTTGGAAAACCAAAATACCACCCATGTTTTCGGAGGCCAATGTACGAGCGAACGGAAAAAGAAATCAATCAGCGTCGCGAGTGAGATGTATCGGCGGTAGAGGCGATGGCGCAATGTCTCCATAGGTGCGAATGTTATATCCTGTGTAGGGTATGCGCCTTCTCTTTATTACGCAAGCGGTGGATGAACTGGACCCAGTGCTGGGGTTTGTTGTTGGTTGGCTGCGCGCCTTTTCGGAGGAGTTTCCACGCATCAAAGCCGTGTGTTTGCGGAAAGGCGTTTTTACTCTGCCGCAACAGGTGTCGGTCTACTCATTGGGTAAGGAACGCGGGGGCAACAAACTCCGGTACAGTATTCGGTTTTTGAGATATATATGGAAGACGCGCCGCGAGTACGACGCGGTGTTGGTGCATATGAATCCAGAATATATCTTACTTGGCGCCCTGTTATGGAAATGGTACGGGAAAAAAGTCGGGCTTTGGTACAATCACCAAGCAGGCGGATTGCGCATCCGCCTTGCGGCTTTTCTTGCCGATACGATTTTTTACACCTCCCCCTTTTCATTTACCGCGCGTTTCGGCAATGCGGTGAGGATGCCCGTTGGGATAGATACGGAAATATTCCAATTTGACGGAAGAAATTTGCGGGAGACACACCCCGTCATTCTCTCACTGGGGCGTCTTGCCCCCATAAAGCATATAGAGGTAATTATAGAAGCAGTCCGCCTACTCCTTGACGAAGGAATGAAAAATATGCGTCTTGCGATTGTTGGCGATGCTTTGCCGCGAGACAAGTCCTACTTTGAAAAAATCAAAAGCATGCAGCAGCACTCTGGCCACACTGAAAGCATTATCATCTTTGCAGGAGAACCAGAACGGAAAAAGGTGGCGCAATGTTTTAGTTCTTCTGTGGCTTATGTCAACGCAAGCCCCGCGGGTCTTTTTGATAAGACCGTGTTTGAGGCGATGTCCTGCGAATGTATTCCGCTCGTATCAAGCAAGGCGTTTCTGGAATTATTACCATCGCAACTCTTTTTTAAAGAAAATGATGCAACGGATTTGGCGCTGCGGTTAAGAGAAATACTAGCTCTTTCTGTTCCTGATAGGAAGAAACTTGGCGGAGAATTGAGGCGTATCGTAGCGGCGGAACACAGTTTATCTTTACTGGTGAGAAAATTATATACGGTATATGAAAATCTACTACATCGCTAACGCGCGCATGCCGACCGAGAAGGCGCACGGCATACAGATTGCGAAAATGAGCGAGGCACTCCGCGCCGCGGGCGCGGAGCTCACACTTGTCGTGCCGCGCCGCGGTTCCGATGGTCCGCTAAAGGGTTTTTATAATCTCGCACAAGAAATTCCTGTCGTGCGCCTTCCTGTACTATCGTATCGTCTCGGCTTTTTCATCGGTTCATTTTCATTTATGTTTTCTTCGTTTTTGTTTCTACTCGCGAAGCGACTGCGCGGCGAGCAGTTTGCGGTCTACACCATAGACATGGACCAGTTTTCTTTTGCGCTCCTGCCGCTCCTTCGCGCGCCGTATTTTGTGGAGATTCACGATGCGAAACAAGGCGGCTTCTTGTTTCATTGGATTTTTAAGCATGCGCGCGGCGTTTTGACGATTAATCGCATTATCAAACAAAAGTTGTGCGAGCGTTTCGGCATGCCGTCGGCAAAAGTACTCGTTGCTCCAAACGGCATTGCGCCGGAGTTTTTTGATGTGCAGCGCATCACGCAAAAAGACGCGCGGCGCGCCGCACACCTTCCTTCCGATGCGCGCATCGCGCTCTACGCGGGGCAATTTTACGCGTGGAAGGGGTTGGAAATTTTTGCGGAGGCCGCGCGCCGCGCGCCTGATATTTTGTTCTACCTTGCCGGCGGCGCGCGCGAAGCGTTTATGGAAACCACCGGCGTCCGCGACATTCCGAACAATCTCGTCTTTGGCGGGATTCGTCCTTACAAAGAAATGCCGCTCCTTATGCGCGCGGCGGATGTGGCTTTAGTCCTCGGCACGCGCCGCGACGAGTATTCGTACTATCACACCTCGCCGATGAAATTGTTTGAGTACTTGCCGACGGGCGTTCCTATTGTCGCGGCGCGGACACCCGCGATTGCCGATGTGGTGTCCGAACGCGAAGTGTTCTTTTACGAGCCGGACATCGCCGAGAGCATGGCGGCGGCGATTGCGGACGCGCAGAACAATCAAACCGCCATCAGTTCAAAAATCGCCGCCGCGCGTGCGCTTGCCGAGGCCTACACATGGAAGAACCGCGCCGAGAAAGTGCTGGCGTATCTTGCTTGACGGTAAAAATGGGTTTGCTACCCTATACATACTATGGTTCTTAATCGGAAAAAGTACCAGAACGCAATTCTGTACTTGTGCCGAAAACTGAAAGGGGAATTGCGCGGGAAGAAAAAGTTGGCGAAATTGCTCTATTTCGTTGATTTTGACCTGTATGAAAAGGAACAACGCTCGCTTACGGGTGACCGGTATTATGCCTTTCCTATGGGACCCGTTCCTTCCACACTGGAGAAAATGACCGGAGAAATGACAAAAAAAGGTATGCTTGCGGTTGAACAAAAAGCAGAACACGAAGGATATCTGCCCACAGAGATTTATAAGTGTATTACTGAACCCGATATTTCTGTTTTTGATGAAGGAGAAAAGAAAATGCTTGATAGAGTTGTCTTGCGGTACGGCCATCTTACCGGCAAACAGTTGGAGGAATTGTCGCATGCCGAGGCCCCCTATGTGGGGACTAAACTTCGAGAAGAGATACCTTATGAGCTAACCTATTATCGCGGCACGGATTTTAGGGAAGCATGATAGAGTTTTTGTACCATGATGGTATTCAAAAAGAAATCGCCGATTTGGAGCGGCGATTTCGTACCGTGCGAAAGGGTCTCTCGATTTTTGAGCGACTGTGTGAAGTTCAGTTCAATGCGGTCAAGCCCTCACAAGTCATCGCTCCTGCAAAATTGCATCGTATCAAACAGAGTGATGTTTGGACTCTTTGGAAGATTGAGCTTGCAATCCCACACTCTGGTTTGCGTCCGAACCAGTGTCCTCGCATGTAGTTCGTGGTCAAAGGAACGATTATCGCATTTTTATGCATTTCTTCTCATATTGATAATTACAACGACGAAAAAATGAATCAACTTGCAATATCGCGCGTTTCTGATTTTTTCTAAAAAAGTGCTTGCGTATCTTTTTGGTAGATAGTGTGGTAATATGAAGATATGAAAAGACGCCACTTTTTCCTTCTTATTTTGGTTAGTTTGATTATTCCGCAGATTTCATTTGCGGTGTGGTGGAAGCCATTTACTTGGAAGATTTTTAATAGAGCACCAGCAGTTCAAGTGGAGACAAAAACACAATCTCCTGAAATTGAAAAGTTGAAAAACGAGGCGGCAGAATTGAAAAAGAAAACTCAAACTTCTGCGGTTACATCTCAAAAACCGTCTACTGCAGTTACCGATAAAAGCAAAACCACAATCAAACCTGTTACTCCGGCAACTAAGCCGACCGTGTCAGCCACAGAACTTAAAAAGGAAAACCCGCAAGAATACAAAACACTTGTTGAAGAAAATAAAACGAAACTTCTAGAAGCAAGCAAGCTCCTCTCAAACAAAAATATAATTATCCGAGTCAAACCATCGGTCGTGTATATTGAAACAACAAGCGGCTCTGGTAGTGGTGTTATAGTCAGCACCGACGGATACATCCTCACCAATGCGCATGTTGTTTCGAGCGCAGATTCAGCGACAGTGAAATTAGCCATCGGTGCATCTTACAATGGCGTGGTTGTTGGTCGTGATGAAAATATTGACCTCGCCTTACTGAAAGTCAATGTTGGTGGATTATCTGCCGCGTTTCTTGGCGATTCTGACTTAATGGAGCAAGGAGATGCTGTTTTTGCGTTTGGTTATCCGCTAGGGATTGAGGGTGATGTCGCCTTTAAGGACGGCACGCTATCTCGCCGACAGAAAATAAACGGCACATCGTACCTTGAAATATCCGCCCAAATACTTCCGGGCAACAGTGGTGGTCCGTT
>CAYTVT010000015.1:0-1450 GCA_964441855.1 uncultured Candidatus Saccharibacteria bacterium
CGACTTGTATCGGCGCGTCATCAACCGCAATAACCGTTTGAAGAAGCTCAAGGAAATCAATGCTCCGGAAGTTATCTTACGGAATGAAAAGCGCATTCTGCAGGAAGCGGTGGATTCGCTCATAGACAACTCAATCCGCCACGGCTCTTCGTCCTCGGGCGCCGGCCCGGCAGCGCGGCGCCAGCTCAAATCCCTCGCCGACAACTTGAAGGGCAAGCGCGGCCTCTTCCGTCAAAACCTCTTGGGCAAGCGAGTGGATTATTCGGGCCGCTCGGTCATTGTCGTCGGCCCCGAGCTCAAGCTCCACCAGTGCGGGCTCCCGAAGCATATGGCGCTGGAGCTCTTCCGCCCCTTCGTTATCGCGGAGCTTATACGCCGCGAGCTCGCGTTCAACATTCGCGGCGCGGGGCGCCTTATTGAAGACCAAATTCCGGAAGTATGGGCTATTTTGGAACAGGTAACGAAGGGCAAGTATGTGCTCTTAAACCGCGCACCGACTTTGCACCGTCTTGGTATTCAGGCGTTTCAGCCGGTGCTTATAGAAGGAAGCGCCATCCAAGTGCACCCGCTTGTCTGTTCGGCATTTAACGCCGACTTTGACGGCGACCAAATGGCGGTGCATGTACCGCTCTCGGATGAAGCCCAACTGGAGGCGCGCGAGTTTATGGCGGCAGACAAAAATATTTTAAAACCTGGCAACGGCGAGCCGACCGTGTCGGCGAAGATGTTAGACATTGTACTCGGCGTCTACTGGAAAACAAAAATCATAGAGGGCGCTTCGGGCGAAGGTATATGCTTTGCAAGCCCCACTGACGCCCTCACCGCAGTACAGTTTGGCGCTATTAATTCTCGGGCGCGCATCAAAGTGGGCGTACCGCACGGAAATGCCAAATACGCCGGTGTGCCCGGCGCGCTTCTCGAGACCACGGCAGGGCGCATTTTGTTTAATGATATCTTGCCCGCCGACTATACATTTTTGAACGCGGAGATAGACCGCAAGCGCATGGCGCCCCTCGTGGACGACCTCATGTGCCGCTATGGGCTGGAACGGATTCCCGAGATTATGGACGCGATCAAAAGCTTTGGATTTACCTATGCGATGCAATCGGGCATTACCTGGGGAATAGACGATGTGGTAGAGCCCGTGGAAAAAGAAGCCGTCATTGCTAAGGCAAAGACGAGGTCGGACGAAGTGTTTGTGCAATGGAATGACGGACTCCTTTCTGAAGGCGAGCGCATTCGCAAAAATATTGAAATATGGCAGGCGGCAAAAAACGAAGTGGAGAAGCTCATTCCGTCGTCGCTCCCTAAGCACGGCGCGGTATACGACATGGTGCACTCGGGCGCGCGCGGCTCGCTTTCGCAAATTACGCAAATGGTGGGCATGAAGGGACTTATCCAAAACACGGCGGGGGAAACGATTGAAATTCCGATTACCTCATGCATGAAG
>CAYTVT010000015.1:1460-3363 GCA_964441855.1 uncultured Candidatus Saccharibacteria bacterium
GGCTCACCCCGACAGAATACTTCATTACCACGCACGGCTCGCGCAAGGGCCAGACCGATACGGCCTTGAACACCGCAAAAGCGGGGTACATGACCCGCAAGCTTTTCGTCGTGGCGCAAGACATTGTGATTGCGGACGATGAGTGCGGTACGAAAGAGTCCATGGTCATTCGCCGGAGTGGGGCATCGGGCATGGACCTTTCATTCACCAAGACGGCGCGCGGGCGGGTGCTTGGAAGTGACGCTGTGGGAGCCTCGGGCGAGAAACTTTTTGCCAAAGGACATTTGCTGACCAAGGCGGATGCGCTCGCGCTTGACGCGGCGCATGTGAAAGAGGTGTCGGTGCGGTCGCCACTCCTCTGCGCGCTCCGCCATGGCATCTGCGCGCGCTGTTACGGCGAGGACTTGGGCAAGGGCGAGCTGGTTTCGCTCGGCGAAGCGGTGGGCACCGTCGCCGCGCAGGCGATCGGCGAGCCGGGAACCCAGCTCACCATGCGCACTTTCCACGCGGGAGGCACGGCGTCGGTAGGCGGCGACATTACGCAAGGGCTCCCGCGCGTTGAAGAAGTGTTTGAAAAGCGCCACCCTAAAAATCCGGCGGTGATTGCGACCGCAGACGGCGCGATTATGGAAATAAAAGAAGACGGCAAGGAGCGCGTTATGGTGCTCTTACCCGACGCGCCCGCGAAGGGCAAAAAGAGCGAGGCGGTAGAATACACGACGAGCTTAAGCCGCACGCCGCTTGTCGCCGTCGGGGCGAAGGTGTCGCAGGGCGACCTTTTGACCGACGGCTCTGCTGATATAGACGAGCTGTATAAATACGCTGGCAAGGAGCGGACGCAGGAATATTTGATTGCCGAAATTTCAAAGCCGTACGAACTGCAGGGCGAGACGGTGTCGCGCAAGCATATTGAAGTTATCATCCGTCAGATGTTCTCGCGCCGCACGGTGAAGGATGCGGGCGACACGACCTTTTCCGCGGGCGACATTGTAGACGAACGTGAGTTTGATGCAGAAAACGAAGAGGCAGAAAAGCGCAGCGGGCTAGCAGCGAAGGCGGTTGCAGGGGTGATGGGCATTTCCGAAGTGTCGCTCTCGCGGCGTAACTTTCTCGCGGCGGCGTCCTTCCAGCACACGACGCGCGTTTTGATTTCCGCCGCGTCGCGCGGCTCGGTAGACAAGCTCCAAGGGCTTATGGAAAATGTGATTATCGGCCGCTTGATTCCGGCGGGTACGGGCTTTGCGGGTAGCCCCAAGGCGGCGCGCATAGCTCTCCTCCATGCAGAGCGCGCCACGCGCCTCGCGGCGGAAGCGCACGCCATGGAGGAAGCCACCACGGCGGCTCCGGCGGAGATATAAATTAAAATCGTGGAAACACTCTATAAATGGCTCATACCGCCCGTGTGAGCCGTTTATGTATGGTATATTTCTCCTATATGCACTCTTCCGTTCCCGAAATAAAGGCGCGGTTGCCGATTGAGGAAGTGGTCGGCGCGTATGTGAAGCTTGAGCGCGCGGGCTCGAACCTCAAAGCCAAGTGCCCCTTCCACCATGAAAAGACCGCTTCGTTTTTCGTTTCGCCCGCGCGCGGCTCGTTCTACTGCTTCGGGTGCCAAGCGAAGGGCGATATTTTTTCGTTTGTGGAACGGATGGAGGGCACCGACTTCCGCGGCGCTTTGAAAACCCTCGCCGAACGCGCGGGGGTGCCGCTCGCGCGCTTCCGCCCCGAGAAGCACGACGCGCGCGAGCGCGTCTTTGAGGCACTCCAAGAAGCCGCGCGCTTTTTTGAGGGCGAGCTTGCGGCGCCGCAAGCTGAAGCGGTGCGTGCCTACTTACTCGGACGCGGCGTGTCGTCGGAGACCGCCGCTTCATGGCGCATCGGGTTTGCGCCACTTGAGTGGCGC
>CAYTVT010000015.1:3373-11251 GCA_964441855.1 uncultured Candidatus Saccharibacteria bacterium
GCGCATCTTTCTTCTCGTGGATTTTCCGATGTAGAGATGCTACATGCGGGACTAATAAAAAATCCGGCGGGCGACCCCATTAGAGGTAACGGGGCAAGCCCTACCTCTAACGGGGCAAGGCCGTTTGATGTATTTCGCAATCGCGTGATGTTCCCTATTTTTGACGCGGCGGGGCGTATTATTGCGTTCTCGGGGCGCATTTTTGGTGCTGAAGACGAGCAGACGCCGAAGTATGTAAACTCGCCCGAGACGGAAGTGTGGCGCAAGTCCGCGGCGCTCTACGGCATAGACCGCGCGAAGCACAAAATCCGCGAGCGCGGGTACGCGCTTATAGTAGAGGGGCAAGTGGACTTGGTGCTCTGCCACCAAGCAGGATTTCAAAACGCTGTCGCCGCGTCGGGCACAGCGCTGACCCCCGAGCATTTAGACACCTTGCGGCGGTTTTCCGATAACCTCCTTCTCGCCTACGACACCGACGCGGCGGGGGAGCGGGCAACGCTTCGCGCTGTTTCTGCCGCTTTGCAAAAAGGCATGGCGGTCAAGATTGCGGCGCTCTCGGGCGGCAAAGACCCCGCCGACATTATTGCCAAAAATCCGGCGGACTTTGCGGAGGCGCTTAAGGGGAGTATGCCGGTGGTGCGATTCCTCCTTTCGCGCGCGCTTGCGCGCGCGACGACGCCTAGAGAAAAGAGCCGCCTCGTGCGCGAGGAGGTGTTCCCCTTTGTGCGCGATGTGGCGAGCGCGATTGAGCGCGCCGACTTTGTGAAGGAAATCGCGGTGGCTTTGGAGGGGCGGGAAGACGCCGGGTGGGAAGATATGAAAAATCAAAAGTTAGAAGTCAAAAGTCAAAAGTTAGAAGTCAAAAATCAAAAGTACGATACCGTTCCTTCGGCATTGCGATTGTTAGCCGGTATGTTGTTGTGGCAAGAGGGACTTTCGGAAAAAGAGCGGACGGTTGATATAGAAAAAATAAAAAAAGAGCTTGGCGCGTTGTCGGGGGAGGCGCTTCTCGCGGCGTCGGCTCTCGGCGAGACAGTGCGCGATGAGCTTGTTTTTGAGGCGGAAGCGCGCTTTGCGGGCGCGCCGTCTCTTCCAAAAGAAGCGCGCGCTCTCCTCGCTCACCTTGAAAGGGAGCTTTTGGAAAAAGAATCTGTTGGATTGTTGAACGAGCTTACCGTTGCCGAGCGCGCGCCCCGCCTGGGGCGGGGCGCGCCCGCGGGCGAACCCGCGCGGCAGACACTCTTGGAGCGCCTCCATGCGCTACGCATCCGCATTGAGGCGCTCAAGCGCGCTTCATCGGAAGCGTAAGGTGTGCTATAATACGAACTTATGGCGAAACGAGCTCGGAAAACAGTGATGCGTAAGCATAAAAAGGCGCCCCACCGCGCGCCCCGCCCAAGGCGGGGCGCGCGGCGCCCTGCGGCACGGCATTCTCAAACTGCGGTGAAAAAGAAAGACGGCGGCATACGCGCCGAGCGTTTGCTTGCGAAGGGCAAGGAACGCGGGTTTGTAACCTACGACGAAATCCTCCGCGAGTTTCCGACGATAGAAGAAGATATTATTTTTCTTGATGCGCTCTACGAGCGCTTGCATCAAGCGGGTGTAGATATTTTGGAAAGCGGCGGCATGTTGAACCTTTCTGAAAGCGCGCCGGCGAAGCCAGTGTATGCCGGGCGGCGTGAGGAAGCAGGCGCATCGCACGACTCCATCCAAATATATTTGCGCGAGATCGGGCAGTATCCGCTTATTGGCGCAAAAGAAGAAAAGGACCTGGCGAAGCGCATCGTTGCGGGCGACGAGGAGGCGAAGAACTTGCTCGCCAAGGCAAACCTGCGCCTCGTGGTGTCTATTGCAAAGAGGTATGTGGGCCGTAGCCCCGACCTCACGCTTTTGGATTTGATTCAAGAAGGAAACCTCGGATTGTTTAAGGCGGTGGAGAAGTTTGACTGGACCAAGGGGTATAAGTTTTCTACCTACGCCACATGGTGGATACGCCAAGCTATTACGCGCGCGCTTGCTGACCAGTCGCGCACGATTCGCGTGCCTGTGCACATGGTAGAGACCATTTCCAAATACAAGCAAGTGTTTCGCCGCCTCTCTATGGACTTGGGGCGCGACCCTCTGCCGGAAGAAATTGCGATTGAAATGGGCATTGAGACGGCAAAGGTGTACCAGATAGAAAAGATAGACCAAGACACCCTCTCGCTTGAGAGCCCCGTGGGCGACGGCGACGAGAGCGACCGTTCCACCTTGGGCGATTTCGTGGCGGACGACAAGATTCTCTCGCCCGACCACGAGTCCTCGCGGCGGATTCTCCGCGATCAAGTGCGCGAGGTTTTAAGCGAACTCTCCGAAAAAGAACGGCGCATTTTGGAAATGCGGCATGGGTTGCAGGACGGCATTACCCACACCTTGGAGGAGGTGGGCGGGAAGTTTGGCGTGACGCGCGAGCGCATCCGCCAGATAGAGGCGAAGGCGCACGAGAAAATCCGCACGCACGACAAAGCCAAAAAGTTGAAGAGTTATTAACAATCTGCGACAATGTGGGCTTATGGAACACCAGAGGAACAAAGGGGTGCGGTATGCGGTAGTGCTCGTGCTTGCGGGCGCGCTCTTTTTTGCGGGAGTGCGCTTTGGCGAGACGCGCGGGCCAGCGGTAGAAAAAATTACCGACCTTGCAAACAAAGAAGCGGGTATGCAAGAGGGCACTGACTTCGCTCCCTTTTGGAAAGCGTGGGCCGTTTTGAACGAAAAATATGTAGGAAATGCAACCACTTCCGCGCAAGAAAAAGTGTGGGGCGCGATTGAGGGCCTTGCGTCGTCGCTCAACGACCCCTACACCGTGTTCATGCCTCCGGAAGAGAAGGCGATGTTTGAAAGCGAAATACAAGGAAGCTTTGAGGGTGTCGGCATGGAAATTGATTCGCGCGACGGCGTGATTGTAGTGGTGGCGCCATTGAAGGGCACGCCCGCCGCCGCGGCGGGCTTACAGCCGGGAGACAAAATCATCAAAATCAACGACACGGTTACGGCGGGGATGAAGACCGAGCAAGCAGTGCGGCAGATTCGCGGCAAAAAGGGAACGGCCGTGCGCTTCACGATTATCCGAAACGGCAAACGCGCGCCGTTTGAAGTGTCGGTCGTGCGCGACATTATAAACATCCCGACCATAGATACGGAAATAAAACCCGCGGCGGGCGGGAGCGGTGTGGCGACGACGACCGCGCAAGGCGGCACCGGGCGCTTTGATGGCGTGTTTATGATTAAGCTCTACAACTTTTCGTCTGTGGCGCCGCAGATGTTCCGCGACGCATTGCGCGACTTCGTGTTGAGCCGTGCCGATAAGCTCATTATTGACTTGCGCGGCAACCCCGGGGGGTTTTTGGAAGTAGCAGTAGACATCGCAAGTTTCTTTTTGCCCGCCGGAGAGGTGGTAGCAACCGAAGACCACGGCGGCAACGGGCCAAACCGCGTCTACCGAAGCCGCGGGTACAACGCGTTTAACGACAAGCTTAAGATGGCGATTCTCATAAACGCTGGTTCTGCATCGGCGTCGGAAATTCTAGCGGGGGCGCTTCGCGAGCATGGGAAAGCGAAGCTCGTTGGCGTGAAGACCTTTGGCAAAGGGAGCGTGCAAGAACTCGTAGATATTACGCCCGATACGGCGCTTAAGGTAACCATTGCTCGATGGCTCACGCCGAAGGGCGTGTCTATTTCCGCCAACGGTCTTACGCCCGATGTGGAGGTGGCGCTGTCGCAAGAAGATATTGAAAAGGGCCGAGACCCTCAGCTCGCGAAGGCGATAGAACTACTCAACAAATAATGAAAATAATTTTATTGCATGATGTTCCAAAAGTCGGGAAAAAGTGGGAGGTAAAAAATGTCGCCGACGGTTTTGCGCAAAACGCTCTTATTCCCAAAAAGCTCGCTGAAATGGCGACTCCACCCGCGCTTGCGCGCGCGGTAGCCGCGCGCGCTTCTTCGGAAGCGAGCCGCGCGGCGAGCGCCGAAGAGCTTGGAGAGTTAGCAAAAACACTAGCAAGCGCCCCACTAGAGATTTCTGCAAAAGCAAACGAGCAGGGGCATCTTTTTGCGGCTTTGCACGAAGGCGACATTGCGCGGGCAATCCAACAAAAAACCGGCGTTGCCATCTCGCCGGAACTTCTCAAATCCGCACACCCCATCAAGACGGTGGGGGAGCACCTCATTTCTATTCAAACAACCGACACCACTTTCCGCGTTACGGTACTACCGTCGTAGCGTATTTTGCGCTTGTCTTTGTAGGAGACAGTGCCTTCCTTTACGGCAAAAATCGTATGGTCTTTGCCCATTTCCGTGTGCGCGCCGGCAAGAAACTTCGTACCGCGTTGGCGGACGATCACATTGCCCGGGCGCGCCGCTTCGCCACCGTACAATTTAATGCCGAGGAATTGCGGATTGCGTTTGGTTAAGTTTTTGGCGGAACCGCCCGCTTTTTTATGTGCCATAACAATACGAATATACGAATAATGCGAATCTACGAATGACTACAAATTATGATAAGATACCTGTATGACTCTACAGGAGTTTATGGGGAAAATCAACTCGCGGGACTTTTTCTTTTCAGCTGTCATACTTCTGGTAGGGTTTGTATCGTTTGGGTTGGGGCGGCTATCAAAACTGCATGAGGCGCGCGAGGGCGTATCCATCGCACCCCCTTTGTCCTCTTCGGCGGCGCTCGGGCAAGCGGAGGTTATCAATCTCGGCGGGCAACTGGTCGCCTCAAAAACCGGCGCCAAGTACCACTACCCGTGGTGCGCGGGGGCTCTGGCGATTGCGGAGAAAAATAAGCGCTGGTTCACAACGGTTGCCGAAGCGCGCGCCGCGGGTTACGCTCCCGCAAGCAACTGCAAAGGACTCCCATGAAAAGCATCTTTCATCTCTCGGGTTGGCTTTTGGTCGCGGCGGGCGCCGTCGGCCTTTTGCTACCATTTGTGCAAGGCATTGCGCTTATTGCGCTTGGTATCGGGCTCCTGTCGTTTCGCTCACCGGGTGTGCAAAAGCACCTACACGAATTCTTGAAACTTCTCGCGCACCACTGGCCCTCCGGCGCGCGCTTTCTTGCCGCGTTAGAGCAAAAATGCGACACTGTGTTGGCGCGCTTTTTCCGT
The DNA here is from genome assembly GCA_964441855.1 of uncultured Candidatus Saccharibacteria bacterium. Lineage (GTDB taxonomy): Bacteria > Patescibacteriota > Minisyncoccia > Phycocordibacterales > UBA10002 > UBA10002. The sequence continues at coordinate 8,524 of CAYTVT010000015.1, forward strand.
CGCAAGAAGTAGTGAACGGGGTATAGTATAACGGCAGTATATACGCTTCGGGTGCGTAAGGTCTGGGTTCAATTCCCAGTACCCCGACCAGTTAACTTTGCAAATTGTTGAGTCGTTTTTCTTTTTGCCTTGATTTTTCTCTACACTTTAGTTAATATAACTTTAGTAATCAATCCCAATGTTGGACTGATATTGTACATTCCCAACTAAAGAAACCAGAAAGGAGAATCACATGATTCACTTACCTAATGTGGCTATTATCGAACTCGGTTCGCAGTATACGCTACTCATCGAGCGGACATTGCGAGAGCTGGGGGTGCGCTCAGTGGTCCTCGATCCCAAGCGTACCGCAAACTGGCTCAAGAAGAATCCGCTCAAAGCAGTCATTCTCTCCGGCGGAGCTTCAAGTGTCTACGACAATGATGCCCCTACACCGCCACTTGAAGTGCTGGCATTACGCAGAGAAGACGATCAACCGATCGCGCTTCTTGGTATCTGCTACGGCATGCAGTGGCTGGCGCATCATCTCGGTGGTGAAGTGAAGGCGATGCCCGGGAATCGTGAGTATGGAGAAGCGTTAGTCAACCTTTGCGGGACGCCCGACGGATTTTTCTCGGACACACCTCAAAGCCAGAAAGTTTGGATGAGTCATGGCGACTCTGTCGCCTCGCTTCCGCCAGGATTCAAGGTTCTCGCGCATAGCGACTCTAACACCATAGCGGCGATGCAGAACGGTTCTGTGTGGGGCGTTCAGTTTCACCCAGAAGTAACCCACACGCCGCACGGCAAAGTAATGCTCGCACACTTTCTGCGATTCGCAGGGTGCGAGAATGACTGGACGCCATCGTCCATCGTCTCCTCAATTCAAGCTGACATAACAGCTAAACTTGGCCGTGAGCGAGTCGTCTTCGGATTCAGCGGAGGCGTGGACTCAACCACTTTGTCGGCAATCATCGCGCCAGTCATGAAAGAACAGCTACTTGCTGTCACAATAGACGGTGGTCATCTGCGCGAAGGCGAACTGGAAGAAATTCGCAAACACGCAGAAACGGCTGGCGTGAATCTTCGTGTCATGAACGCTCATCAAGAGTTCAGCGAGGTGATGGCAGGTGTAATTGACTCGGAGGAGAAGCGGCGTCGCTTCAAGAAAGTTTATACATCGCTCTTTGTTCGGGCGGCAGAGGACTTTGGAGCGACGGCAGTGTTACAAGGTACGCTGGCCACGGATCGCATAAAGTCCGGCGCGACTGGAGGTGCGATCATCAAATCTCACCACAATGTCGGTCTCGACATGGGCAAGGTGTCGCAGTTCCATCCGTTCGACTTTCTTTTCAAGTACGAGGTTCGCGCACTTGCAAAGGAGATCGGACTACCGGAGAGCGTCTGGAACCGCCAGCCATTTCCAGGCCCAGGTCTGTTCCTGCGAGTGGTAGGTGTTCCAGCAATCCCTGATAAGCTGGATGTTGTGCGATGGGCTGATGCACGAGTTCGGGAAATCTTGACGACGCACAATGTCTACAATCAGCTTTCTCAACTTGTCGTGGCCTACATCGGCGTGAACACCGTCGGAGTAAAGGGGGACGCCCGAGCTTACGGCGGTGCAATCGTTGTTCGTGCCGTTGAGACGCTCGACTTCATGACGGCTCGCGGTGTCCATTTCTCGGATGATGTCGAGGATGAGATCTCAAGTGTGCTGACGAGACACTCTGAAATCGTGCGGGTTTGGTTCGACCCCACAAAGAAACCGCCGGCAACGACGGAAATGGAATGAGAACCACAACCAATGGGGTTGCTGTCGCAAGATGGCAACCTCTTTTTCTTTCTGCTGTATTTCTTTGTGAAGGTGCGCGCGAAATTTTAGGGCAGTCCGGCGATGTACCACACGCCGGCAAAGATAACAAGGCACAAGGCGGCGGAGATAAGGCACCACGAGCACCACTGCTTCAGCGCAAAGAGTTGTACGTCGGTCAAGTAGAGCGAGAAGAGGACGGCGCCTCCCGACGCGGCGAGGACGGCAAACGAAAGCGCGGGCGGGACAAGAAGCGTCGGCACCGCATAAAGGAACGCATAACCCACGGCAACTCCAGCGTAGTACGCCATGCCGAAGTATTCCAAGGGGACGCCCCCAATGCGCGAATAGGCGCTGTGCACTACCGTGTCGCAATCAAAGCCGATCGGGCAGACGAGCGGCTCCTTTGTTTGCTTTTTTCGCGCAATGTGCCGCGAGATGAAGAACCCCGCGCATGCTGCGGCAATAACGATGAAGTAGGGGAGTCCGCTCATAGCATTTAACGATGCCGCCGCGACACTCGTTTACCGGCGCGCTTCGCATGCTTCCGCTTCGCGTGCTTTTTTCGTTTGTTCATGAAAAATAGAAATCTATATAAATGAACGCGCCATCGCTTCTTTTTGATTATATAAGCGACGCAACGCCCCACAAAATAGCGACGAGTGCCCACACATACTGCACTTTGCGCGGCCAACCGAGGGCTTCGGTAAGGATAATCATAACGCCGAGCAGAATCGGTCCGCCGGCAGCAAGGTATGCTCCTTCAAACATAATGGTAAAATAATAAATAATAATCCTGCTGATACGACTGTCTCTAGTGTACAATGCATACGGCGTACTCTCAAGGGATGGATGTGGAGAACGAAAAGATCGAACACATCGACGGCTCCCCGGGTAGGATTCGAACCTACGACCAATCGCTTAACAGGCGACTGCGCT
>CAYTVT010000016.1:0-9833 GCA_964441855.1 uncultured Candidatus Saccharibacteria bacterium
CTACATGACCTGTTTGTGCGGATATAGGACGATAAGAAAAATAAAAAACGCACGGGCCGTATGGTCCGTGCGTTCGGGCTGTTCCGATTAATTCCTAATCAGGGTAGCGTTCCCACTGTCCCTGACTGAACACGCAATCATTTGGACCGCGGATTCTTCGTGATCCAGCATTGTACAGAAATACCTCGTTGCTTGATATGGTACTTCCGTCGTAGGACACCTGTCTCGGCACGAATCCGAGTTCCCACAGGTGGTTGGGAGCACCCTCCATGTAATGGACTGGGACTGCTACGAAGTCCTTGTCCAGATTCAAACAGCGACAACCATCTCTGTCGGCTACCGCTGTAATTTCCGTCGTTTTTGCGAGAAGTTGCTGTACATACTCCTTACTCAATGTATTCATAAACTACCTTTCTTTTCTGTTTGTTGTGTTAAGAACGACTGCATCTAGCATAGCATATATAGGAGTATTGTCAAGCGTTTGGTGAGAGTGCCTTTTTACACTATACTGTCCGTATGAAGCCGCAGACATTTTTGTTTATTGGGAGGAGCGGGTGCGGGAAGGGGACGCAAGCCGCACTGCTTATTGAGAAACTCAAAAAACAAGCGCCTGCGCGACCCGTCTTTTATTTGGAAATGGGGCAGAAGTTTCGGGAGTTTATTAAGAAAGAAGGATATACCAACACACTCTCGCACGCGATATACGAGAAGGGCGGGCTCCAGCCCTCGTTCCTCACCATTTACACCTGGTCGGATATTTTTATCAACGGATTTGAGAGGGAGCACCATTTGGTGGTAGACGGAACGCCGCGGCGCCTTGACGAAGCGCGCGTTCTTGACGGCGCGCTCGCATTTTATAAGCGGGAGAAACCGGTGCTTGTGCACCTCAAAGTAAGCCGCGCATGGTCAAAAGAGAAATTACTCGCCCGCAAGCGCTTTGACGATACGGATGCGGATATTGAGGAGCGCATCGCGTGGTTTGACACCGATGTGGCGCCGGCAATAGAGTTTTACCGCGGCAATCCGGATTACCGGTTTGTAGAAGTGAGTGGTGAACAGCCGATAGAAAAAGTGCATGCAGACATCATTAGCCAAATCGCCTGAAGAAATAGCCGTATTGCGCGAAGGCGGGCGGCGGCTTGCGGCTATTTTGGCGCAAGTGGCGGCGGCAGTGCGCCCGGGCGTGTCGGCGGAGGCGCTTGACGCGCTTGCGCGTCGCTTGGCGGCAGATGGCGGCGATACGCCGTCTTTCCTCAATTATCAAGCGAGAGGTGATAAGAAAAAGTTCCCCGCGGCGCTCTGCGTTTCGGTGAATGATGAAATTGTGCACGGGCTTCCGAGTGCCGAGAAGATTTTGAAAGAAGGCGACATTGTGGGGCTTGATCTCGGTTTGCGTCATCGTGGGCTCTGCACTGATGCGGCGGTAACCGTGCCGGTTGGAGCGGTAGACCTTGCGTCGCAGAAACTTATTTCGGTTACAGAGCAGGCCCTCGCGCGCGCCGTTTCTGCGGCGCGCGCTGGAGCCACTGTGGGCGACATCGGTTTTGCCGTGGAGTCGTTTGTGCGGCAGGAGGGGAATTACGGCATTGTGCGCAACCTTGCAGGTCACGGGGTGGGCCGTGCGGTGCACGAAAAACCCCTGGTGCCAAATTATGGAAAGCGGGGCAATGGAGCGCTCTTGGAGGCCGGCATGGTGCTTGCCTTGGAGCCCATGTTGACGCTCGGGGGAGAAAAAATCGCTCTTGCACCAGACGGCTTCGCCTACCGCACCAAAGATGGTAGCCGCGCGGCGCACTTTGAGCATACCGTGGTGATTACGGAAAAGGGTGCTGAAATTTTAACAAAAATGTAATATACTAATATACGAATTATACTAATCTACCAATGACTACTAATGAGGATTTATTCGTAGACATTCGTAGTTTTGTTCCATTCGTTGATTAGTATATTGGTATTTTATGCCTCATCCAAAAACAGAACGGACTTTGGTGCTCATAAAACCCGATGGGGTACAACGCTCGCTCGTAGGCGAAATTATCGCGCGCTTTGAGCGCGCGGGGTTGAAGCTCGCTGGTATGAAGCTCCTCGTGCCGACCGAAGCGCATATTGAAAAGCACTACTCGTTAGACCCCGTGTGGCGGCGCGTGACGGGCGAGAAGACGATTAAGGGTTACGAGAGCAAAGGGCTTAAACCGCCTTCGCAGGACCCCTTGGAAATTACCTCACGGATTTTGGCCAACCTCAAAAAGTACCTCGCGAGCGGGCCGGTGGTGGCGCTTGCGCTTCAAGGAGCGCATGCGGTTGCGATCGTGCGGAAGCTCGTCGGCGGCACCGAGCCACTGACTTCGGATGTCGGCACTATCCGCGGCGACTTCGTGTTAGATTCGTACCAGATGTCGGATGCGGATGGACGGGCGGTTCGCAACCTCGTACATGCGTCGGGTTCTGTCAAGGAAGCGGAAGCAGAACTTGAGCATTGGTTTGGGAAACATGAAGTGGTGAATTACCGTCTCGTCGGAGAGCAGATTTTGTATGATGTAAACTTAGACGGTCTGTTGGAGTAATGAAAGTTGACCGGCGCTTGCGCGGATACGCCCGGAGGGACTCGAACCCCCAACAAATCGCGTATAAGGCGACTGCTCTACCATTGAGCTACGGGCGTGTGTGTAAGGAAATCGTAGCGCAAAGAAACTACGGCTGCAATGAAAACCCGCGCGCAGGACGCAACCTCCCCTAGCAACTCCTGTGAGAAGCAGCTTCTCACAGGAGTTGCTTTTGCTTCGGCACGATGCCGTTTGCGATGAGGAGCTTTTCAAATTCGTCACGTTCAATTGTTTCTGTCTCTATGAGCTTCTGCGCGATAACATCCAGCGCCTTTTTGTGTTTTTTCAGCACTTCTGCCGCGCGCCCCTCTGCTTCCAACATAATCCGCGCGACTTCCGCGTCCACGACCGCGCCCACCTTTTCCGAATAGTCGCGCCAGCCCTCGCTACCGCCAAAGGGCGAAAGTCCATCGGACTCTTCAAGGGCAATCGGCCCTATCTTCTCCGACATGCCGTAGCGAGTAACCATGCTTCGGGCAAGCGCGGTTGCAACCGAGAGGTCGTTTGAGGAGCCGGTGGTCAGGTCGTCAAAGAGCATCTTCTCGGCAACGAAGCCGCCCAAAGAAACCGCAATGTCGTCCAAAAACTCGCGCCGCGACTGGAGCTTGCGGTCTTCAATCGGGAGCTTCAAGGTGTAGCCCGCCGCGCGGCCGCGCGAAATGATGGACACCTTGTGCACCGGGTCGGCATGCGGCAAGACGGAAGAGACCAGCGCGTGCCCCGCTTCGTGGTAGGCGGTGATTTCTTTTTCTTTCGTCGAGAGAAGGTGGCTGCGGCGTTCGGGCCCCAGCATTACCTTCTCAATGGAGCGAATCAGGTCGTACTGGGTCACTTGCGTGCGGTTCTCGCGCGCGGCAAGAATCGCTCCTTCGTTCATAAGGGAGTAGAGGTCGGCGCCAGAAAAGCCCGGTGTGCGCTCGGCGATAACGCGCAGGTTGACATCGCCAAAGAGTGGCTTGCCACGCGCGTGAACCTTCAAAATCTCCTCGCGGTCAGCGCGGTCGGGCAAGTCCACCACCACGCGGCGGTCAAAGCGGCCGGGCCGCACGAGCGCCGGGTCGAGCACATCGGGGCGGTTGGTCGCCGCCATTACGACAAGCCGGTCGGTCGGCTCAAAACCGTCTAGCTCCACAAGGATTTGGTTCAAGGTTTGCTCGCGTTCGTCATTGCCGCCGCCCATCCCGCCGCTACCGCCCCGCACGCGCCCCACCGCGTCTATTTCGTCTATGAAGATAATAGACGGCGCGGACTTCTTTGCCATCGCAAACAGGTCGCGTACGCGCGACGCGCCGACGCCCACAAACATCTCCACAAACTCCGAGCCCGAGATGGAGAAAAAGGGAACATTTGCCTCGCCCGCGACAGCGCGCGCAAGCAATGTCTTGCCCGTGCCGGAGGCGCCCATGAGCAGGACGCCTTTCGGGATCTGCGCGCCGATGTCCAAGAATTTTTTTGGATTTTTCAGAAAGTCAACGATTTCTTTCAGTTCCTCTTTTGCTTCTTTGGCGCCCGCCACGTCTTTAAACGACACCTTTTGCTTTTGGTCGTGCGGGAAGATAATGCGCGCTTTTGACTTGCCGAACGAAAACGCCTGCATCCCCGCGCCGCGCACTTGCCGCGATAGGAACCAAATAAGGAACGCGAGAAAAGCAATCGGGAGAAGAAACGGCGCCGCATTGCCGAGCCAGTACGAGAGCCCGCCAGGCCGCTTGACGGTGAGAGTTAGAGCACTAAGCGCTTTTTCGGTAACGCCTAGCCCGCGGAGCGCCTCGACGGCGGCAACCCCCGGCTCTTTCTTTGCAAACACGTGCGCCGCTTCCGCCCCGGCCTCTGTGTATACCGCTTCCAGCTCATCGCCTTGTGCGACGATCTCGACTACCTTGCCCGACGTAATGTCTGCCGCGAGCGCCGAGAGCGCAACTTCCTTTCGCGCGCCATTCTGTTCCGCAAAGAAAGAATACGCGCTCGTGAGCAAAAGGAAGATAAGTAGCGCAAACATTCCCTGGCGCGCAAGCGACGGGGGGGCGCTTTTCTTCGGCTTTTTTTCTTGGGTATCCATAGGGGGAGTATTATATCACTCTTTTTCCGATTGTGCTACCATTGCCCGTATGAACCTTCTGGAGAACAAAAAAGCCGGCTTCGCGTACGAGTTTTTAGAGACGCTTGAAGCGGGCATAGAACTTCTGGGGAGCGAAGTAAAAGCGCTTCGCCGGAAAGAAGGCAGTTTGGATGGCGCGTACGCGATTGTGCGCGGCGGCGAGGCGTTCCTCATACACGCTTTCATTCCCCCGTATCAGCCCAAAAACATGCTGGGGGGGTACGACCCGCGGCGCAACCGCAAGCTCCTCCTAACCAAAAAGGAGATTGCGGAGCTCGTGGGCATTGAAAGCCGCAAAGGGTTGACAATCGTACCCGTGCGGGTGTATAATAAAGGGAGGAAGATTAAAGTGGCGCTTGCGCTCGCGCGCGGCAAGAAGAAGTATGACAAGCGCGAAACCTTGAAGCGCCACACCGCAGAGCGCGACATGCGGCGTTCGTTGAAATACGAATAATTTTCATACGGGGATGATTGGCCTAGACAAAGGCATATATTTCGTATGTGCAAGGTGGAGCTCCAATATCTCTGTAAACTGTTGGAAACCTAACTGCAAAAACAGTTGCAAAGGCAATCGTTTCTCCATTTTTTGGCGTAAACGATTTTGCTTTCGCTCGCGCTTCGGCGTAAGCGACATGCTCCGGCCGCAGTCCTCGCGATCGGAGAGCATGTTATTGAAGGACTAGAAATACGGCGCATCTCAACCGGATTTTGAAACGCAGAGAATCGTTCATATCGTGTTTTGTTTGTTTATAGCGGTATGAATTAAAAAATGAAACATAACTAGACCTTGTAGACGCACATGAGAGTATCTTTTGCACGGCGGTTCGATTCCGCCCATCTCCATACCAAAACAAAACCGCCTAGAAATTGGCGGTTTTTGCGAAAAAGTGCTACCATGAAAATATGTCCGTCTTCAGTGCAAGAAATAGCGTGAGCACTTTTATGGAACAAGAAAACACACGACAAACAATACAAAAAACTAATCTTTCCGTGCCCGTCGCTATCGTTATCGCGGGCGCACTCATTGCGGGAGCGGTGTACTTTGGCGCGCGAGGAAATAACACTGCTACTGTACCCCAACCACAAGCTGTTGCAGAGAATACAGGCGGGCTTGAAAAGTTAGCCCCGATAACAAGTGATGACCACATTCGTGGCAACCCGAACGCGAGGGTTATGATCGTTGAGTATTCTGATATGGAATGCCCGTTCTGCAAGCGATTTCATTCAACCATGCAACAAGCGATGGAGGAATACGGCAAAGACGGAAAAGTAGCGTGGGTGTATCGCCATTTTCCGCTTGACTCGATTCATTCACAAGCGAGAATGGAAGCAGTTGCAAGTGAGTGCGCACATGAGCTTGGAGGAAGCGATGCGTTTTGGAAATATACTGACCGATTCTTTGAACTTACTCCATCAAACAACAAAACAAATATCGCCACAGTATTGCCACAAATCGCGCGAGAAATCGGGCTTGATGAAATGAAGTTTAGCTCATGCCTCGCAAGTAAAAAGTACGACAAGCACATTCAAGACAACCTTGATAATGGAATTGCGACCGGAGGCAACGGCACGCCGTGGAGCATTGTGATAGCGAAAAACGGAAAAAAATATCCGCTCTCCGGCGCGCAACCATATGAGGCGGTAAAACAGTTGATAGAGCTTGCGCTTCAAGAAAAGTAATTATGAGAAACTATCTTAAAAATCTACAAACGGCTTTCAGTGAGGTGTTCGCAAACATTTCCTACATTGCGCTTGCGAGCACGCTTGCTGTCGGTGCTTTTCTCTTTGCTGTCTGGCTCCCGAACTTCGGCCTCATTGGCGAAGTGTTTAGCACGGGAAGCGCGCCGCTTGCGGCAAAGATCAAAGTTGCAGTAAGTTTGCTTGGCGGAATTAGCACGAATTTCAGTTTTCTTTCTGCCGGATACACTATTGCGATTGCCGCGCTCTTCGGAATTAACTTGGCAATTGTCGTTTATTTCCTGAAACGCACCCGCGCTGGTCTTGGTGGACAAAATCTAGCGGCCGGGGTTGGCGGCATCGCAAGCGGCGCGCTCGGTATCGGTTGCGCCGCCTGCGGATCGTTTATTTTGAGTACCGCCTTGTCGTCTTTCGGTGCAGCAGGCGCACTCGCAATTCTACCGCTTCGCGGCGGAGAGTTTGGAATCTTGAGTGTCGCTCTGCTCGCGTTCTCACTCATCTTCATTAGCAAGAAAATCGCTGCGCCATTAACTTGTAATGTAAAATGATTATGAATAAACAAACTATTTTCGCTATTGCAATAGCCGCCCTGCTCGTCGGAGGAGTGTTTTTCTTCGGCGGCAGTTTAGCTACTACCGCGCTCGCCGCAAAATTTGCCGACCTGTCCCAAAGCGGCAATTCGTCTTGCTCCGCCACATTCAAGGAATCAATACTTGCCATGTCGGACGAAGCACGCCTCAATGGTTCATGTTGCAGTCCGATGAGGATTCATCGCTACACCGAGCAAGTGGAGGGACTGCAAAAATTCAAGTCCATTCCTAGCAAGAATATCGCCGAAATTCCCGATGACCCCTATGATATTGAAGCGGGGCTTGCCAAGCGACTTGTCTCATACTACGATATAGAACTTACACCAGAGGAACAAACGGCATACGATTACGCGATGCTCAATTCAAGCGAGAAGGGGCCTTGTTGTTGCAAGTGCTGGCGTTGGTATGTTTATGGGGGCTTGGCGAAATTTCTTATTCAAAACCACGGCTTCACCGGAGAGCAGATTACCGAAGTGTGGAATTTGTCGGATGGCTGCGGCGGAGACAGCGAACACCATCATTAAAAATCATGGAAAACAATCAACAACAATTAAACACCAAGAGTGAGTACGAACTGAAGCACCAGAAAAAATTAGACGAGCACCTACGGGCGCAACGGCAAAAGACAATTAAACGGATTTCAAGAATTGTCTTGATAGTAGCGATTGTGGGAGGAGGAATCAGCGCGCTTGGCTGGTGGATTGCGGAGCAGTCGACAACTCCTCCAAGCGAGATTCTTTCTCGGAGCGGCATTCACTGGCACCCCGAGCTTGTAGTTTTCGTGGACGGAGAAAAGCAGGAAATACCAGCGAATATAGGCATTGGTGTTACTCACAATCCGCTCCATACTCACGATTCAAGTGGCGTCATTCATCTTGAATTTCAGGGAGCGGTGCGACGAGATGACATAAAGCTCGGCAAATTCTTTGAGGTATGGGGTAAGGATTTTATGGAACTTGGCTCGTCGGTTAAAATGAAGGTGAATGGTGAAGAAAACACCGAGCTCCAAAATTACATTATGGGCGACGGAGACAAAATAGAACTTCATTACAATAAATAGCTATAAACCCCTCGACCTGTTTCTGGGCGTTTTGTTTATGCGCGGCGGGATTCTAATGCAAGTGCCCCCGCCGCGACGACGCCCATAATAAGGAGCCACAACCCGACGCCGCCTTTTTGTGAGTTGATGTACATATGTTTGAGAAAAAATATAGAAAATCAATTATATATCTGCAATCACCTTTTTAATATCTAGTTTGCAATACCCTTCCCCGTTCACATGGCAGTTAATCACCAGCCGCCATTTCTGTTTTGGGTTAAGCGTCCCGTAGTTGCCGCCTTTATTTTCTCCTCGCGCGCTGCCCTTCGTTGATACATATTTGAAATCGGTGCTATACGAAATGGCAAAACCAGTACTGTCCGTTACCACGATTTCCTTCCCGGTATTTTCTACCGTGAGTTCAGTAAAGGCGTATGTTTTGCGCGTATTTCCCTGGACGACATTATGCCGCGTTCCCAGTACGCGCATACCCTGCCGATGGCCGTCTTCGTCTATGAGGTAGATGGCGAATTCCGAAAAATGGTAGCGTTCAGTTGTGATGCACTGCCCGGTGCATCCTTCATTAGAGCTTTCCATTTTTCCATCAAAAGTTCCCACGACCTGCACCTTGTTTTTTTGGTTCAAATTGACATCAAGAAGCGTAGAGCGCGGCATGGCATAACTCGGCGCATACCAGCCCGTATCAGTAAATCGTATTGCTGTATTGCCGCTGGTTTTGTATTGTCCCGTCTGAAGCATACCCGCTTCAAAGGTGTGTCCGCCCCAGGTAATGCTTCGTTTATTGATTACTTTCGCATTTTTGCCCGCGAAATATTTTAACCCCGCGCCGATGGTTTCGTCGAGCGTTCCATATTTTGTCGCAATCGCGGTGCCATTTTCTTCGCGCGGCGGCAGGGATTGCCTAGAAACGCTGATAATACTTAACAGAAAAATACATACCACACCGATGCCGATTGCTACAAGTAATTTTCTCATGTGGATAGTATACCACAGGCGCATGCTATGATGTGCGGAGAGTTTGTTGTTTTGTCAGTAAACCTTCTAAAGAAAGGACAGATATGTTTTTCGTAGATGCGCTCTTTGTGAGCATTGTCTATGTATCATTTGTAGAATGGTCGCTTCACCGATTTGTGATGCACCGACCGTTCTTTGGATTCGTCTATCCGTTTGAAGCGCACGCCAAAGTGCACCATCGCGTTTTTCGTGCAGATTGGTCGTACCACCTCCTCCGTGAGGCGGACAAAAAAACGATTCACATGGCGTGGTGGAACGGGCCAGTGCTTGTTCTAGCTACGACACTTCCGTCAATTCCGGTCGCATGGCTCCTTGGGCGTTGGTGGGTCATTGCGGTCGTGTGCCTCGTGTGTGCTCTCTACTACTGCGCGTACGAGTACTTACATTGGTGCATGCACCTGCCGCGCAAACGATTCGTGGAACGCTCTGGCATTTTCTTCCGCTTGAACGGGCACCACTTGTTGCACCATCGGTATATGAACCGCAACTTCAATGTGGTTCTACCGATTGCAGACCTTCTTCTCGGGACGCTCCTCGTGCGCTCCAAAATGCGCTTCGCGCAGGCAGTGGGGCCCTCGCTCCCCGATGTACAGCCGCTCCGTTCTTAAAACGGGGCGGTTTTTCTATGTGGTATAATAATATGTATGAAAAAGTATATCCTCTTTGCTGGCATACTGGTACTTTGCGCGGTCGGCATTTTTCAAGCAGTGCGCGGTCGGGTTGGAGGCGGGGATACTGCGGCGGTGGCGCTTTCCAAGAAAAAACTGGAA
>CAYTVT010000016.1:9843-10624 GCA_964441855.1 uncultured Candidatus Saccharibacteria bacterium
GTGGGGCCCTCGCTCCCCGATGTCCAGCCGCTCCGTTCTTAAAACGGGGCGGTTTTTACAACCCATTCGGGAATTTTTCGTAATCAATAACGCCGCTCGCGCGAACGGCCCGCAACGCTTTTGCGTACTCCACCAGCACCTTCAGTGCGTAATCTGTTCGTTCCGCGCTCCGAGGGTTCGTGAGCGCGCCGTCCACCAAACTTTCTTCAATGTGGTCGTAATACATGCTTTCCGGTATGACGACGAAATTTTTATTTTTATATCCCATGATGCGCATTTGCTGCAGGGGGTACCGCCCGCCCCGCCCGCTGCTTACTCCAACCGCCAAAACCGGCTTATCGGCCATTTCTTTGTCGGCATAATGCAGCATATTGTGTATCCCGACACTGAACATGCCGTCCCACTCCGGGCTCACGAATACAAAACCATCGCTTTGCTCGAGCATATCGCCCATGTCGCTCCACAGCGACTTCCATGCGCCCGCTCCCGAAGCGTCGTACAAAGGCAACCGTTTTTCGTGGAGGTCCAGAATGGCGTTCTCTGTGTGACCGTGCGTGAGGCGGGCGGATAGGTAGTCCGCAACTCGTCTGGACTGCGAGTTACTGCGCGTGCTCCCTGAAATGATAGTAATTTTCATGGCGTGTGTTTTCTAAGATGTTTGGCGGCGATATTAAGTATTCAGATATTCTTCCTTGCTGTTTTCGTCATGCGCGTCGAATGCTCGATAATTTACCAATATCTCCTCTCCATTCTCAATATTACGATTTGCAACCCCGACAGT
>CAYTVT010000017.1:0-10293 GCA_964441855.1 uncultured Candidatus Saccharibacteria bacterium
TGACCCCTACGGGATTCGAACCCGTGTTTCCAGGATGAGAACCTGGCGTCCTAGGCCGGGCTAGACGAAAGGGCCGCGCACAAAATATAACATCTTTTAGCGTTTCAACCACTCCCGTTCTTGGCGGACTAAAAGCTCTGTGGCGCGAGCGGGGTCGGCGAGCACGCGCTCTACAGCGCGCTCCATGCGAAGCCCTTGCTGAGCGCCACATCGCCCGCGCGGAGTTCGCGCTCGAGCACCTCGCCCGCCGCGCGCGCATCGGGGAACACGCGCACCTTCGGCGGTTTAGCATTAAGCAACACTTGTGCGCTCTTGTTAAAACGCTCGCCAACGAGAAACACCAGATCGGCAACCGCCATCGCATGCTCCACCGCTTTCCGATGCTCCGCTTCGCTCGCATCTCCGAGCTCCAGCATGTCGCCGAGCACCGCGTACTTTTTCCCTGTCGTTTGAAAGTCCGCCAGTGTCCGTAACGCTTCTGCAGTGGCAACTGGCGAGCTATTGTATGAATCGTCTATAAGCGCTGAGCCGCGCACGCCGTTCAAAAGGCGGAGCCGCCCGGGCGCGAGCGTTCGCAAAGCGAGCGCTCCCGCCGCGCGTTTAAGTGAGAATCCAAAGATGCCTGCAACTGCGAGCGCCGCAAGACCAGCGTACACGGGGGGCTTCCCAAGCGCGCCAGGGGGAGCCACCTTGGCGCCCCACTCGCTCGCGCGCACTTCCGCCCCTTCGCTGTACCCAAACGAAATAATCCGCGTATTTTGGGGCGCGAGCGCGCGATACGCGCCAACATCGGCGTCGTCGGCGTTTAGTATAAGCGCGCCGCCCTTGCGGAGCGCGGAAACGAGCGCGCCTTTTTCTGCAATCAGTTCGCCAACGCTCTTAAAGTTTTCGGCATGCACCGGCGCGCGCGAGAGGCGCGTAACGACGACTATGTCGGGCGTGAGCCACTTTGTGATAGCGCGAATGTCGCCAGGCCTATCGGTGCCTACTTCTAGTACAAGAAATCCACCCTCCTTGTTCGCCGCAAAAAACCCGCGGAGCAATATCAACGCCCAGCGAAACGGGTTGCGCCACGGGTTCGGCAAACCTAGAATCGCAAGCGGCACCCCGATGTCGCTGTTGTAGCTCTTTTCGCTCTTCTGCACACTTCCAAACGGCGCGAGCGCCGCGGCGATGGCATCTTTGGTGCCCGTCTTCCCCACCGTCCCGGTAACGGCAACGATTGTCGGGCGCGTGCGCGCCAAAACCCGCCGCGCTTCCCACGACAACACCGTAACTGCAGCTTTTTTAAATATGTCTTTCATCGTTATTGAATTGCGCAAAACTCTTTTTCGGCGCATGTTCTTCTCACCACGCATACCCCGCAACTGCGGGGTTGCTCTGCTCGCCAATCAAGAAAATAATGAGTGGAGTACCACTGTTATTTTCTAATTGGCTGTGCAAGGGTTCGCCGAACATACGCCTCAACGAGTTTTGCGCTACCTGTCCGGCGGTACGGCATAATAATTAAGCAAAAACTTGGCAATGTCAAAGAAGGGCTCGGTCAAGGTGTTTGCCGCAAACGACACGCCCTTCGGCTCCACTGTGTAGAGAAACACGATAAACCGCGGCTCGTATGCCGGAAAGTAGCCAAAGAAGGAATGCAAAAACTTGTCTTCGTAATACCCGCCCCCCGATGGTTTAGCAATCTGCGCGGTGCCCGTCTTTGCCGCGACACTCCAATGCTCTAATTTTTGAGAGCCGTTAAGAAGCGCGGTGTCCACCACCTTCACGAGCATCCGCGTTACCGCCTCGGCGGTTTCCGGTTTCAAAACGCGCGTCGGCTCGCCAAACGACGGGCGCCCAAACGCGCCGAGCTCATACGAAATGCGCGTCGCAAGATGCGGGTTGGGCAGTAGCCCCCCGTTTGCAAGCGAAGCGAGCGCGCGCGTCATGGCAATAGGTGTGGTTGCAATGCCTTGCCCGAACGACGCAGTGGCGTACTCAATCTGCCGCGGGCTTTTTAAGTTTTCTATAAGCCCCGACGCTTCGTTCGGGAGGTCAATGCCGGTTTCCGTGCCGATGCCAAACGCGCGCACATATTCGGCAAAGCGCTCGGTGCCCATGGTCAGCGCCACAAACGCCGCGCCGGTGTTGAGCGATTGGCTGAGTACTTCCTGTAAGGGCACCAGTCCGCGCCCCTTTTTGTCGAAGTTGTAAAAGGTCTTCCCGTCCAGCTCCAAGAAACCTTTGTCATCGTAGGTCGTTGTGGGCGAGACGGCCCCCGCGTCAATGCCCGCCGCCACCGTCAATGGCTTCATAATAGAGCCAAACTCGTAGACATTTTCCACAAGCGGGTTTACAAACACACGCCAGTCCGTTTCCTTTTGAAAATAATTGGGGTTAAACGACGGCGTCGCCGCAAGCGCCAGCACCTCGCCCGTCTGTGGCGACATAACCACCGCGCCTGTTTCGCGCGCGGCAAACCGTTTGGCAATCGTCTGGAGCGCGCGCTCTACAAACGACTGCACCGCGGGCTCTATGCTCGTTTGCACATCGCCCTCGCTCCCCTCTCGTATGTGTCGCGCCGCACCTACGAGCTCGGCAAAAAAGTTTCGGTACGGAGACGACGGTTCGCGGCGGAGCACATCTTCGTAATAGCGCTCCAGCCCGTACCGGCCGACGAGCGCTCTGCCATCGGAGCCCACAAAGCCAAGCGCGTGCGCCGCGCGCGCCTCTCCCGGGTAGAAGCGCCACCCTTCGCGTGCGAGGAAGACGCCGGGGATGCCAAGCGCCGACACTTTCTCTGCCGTTTCTTCGCTCAAACGCGCCGTAATTTCCTCGTATCGGTCGCCCGTCTTCGCGGCGCGCGCAAGAAACGCTTCGCGCGTCGTAGACGCAAACGGCGCGAGCGCCTCGTAGGCATAAACAGGGTCTATCAATTCTCCCGGGTCAATAGCAAGAGTAACTCCCGACTTAAGCCCCGCGGCAACGACGCGTTCTCCGTCTTTACTCGTGAAGAAAATGCTCCCGCGCGTAAAGGGGGCAGAGCTTGGCGCCGCCTGCTCGCCTACGGCGCGCGCGAGGAATGTGTCTGCACGCACCACTTGCAGAAAGTAAAGGCGCGCGCCGATGAGAAGAGTAAGTGCGAACACGCCTGCTCCTAAAACGCGTACGCGCTTCGTCGGGTCAGAGTTCATTGCCGTGTCCAGCGCGGCCGAGCGGCCGCTTCGCGGCGTACGAAAGAGAGGTGGGCGTGCTAAAGCCATGCGCCCGAGCTTCGGCGTCGGTCAGCACTTGCGGCGCGGCAAATCGCCCTTCAAGCTCTATCATGAGCGAGGAAATCGTCGCCGCGCGGACCTCGGCGCGCGCGGAGGCGCCGCGCGCGTTCACCGTAAGCCCCATAGAGATCGCCTGCACGGCAAAAAAAGCGCCCGCCGTGGCAAGCAAAAAGAGAGCACACGCGGCGCGCGCGCGTACTCCGGTAGCGTCGTATCGTATGGTTCTGCTGTATGTCATAGAATATTTTTTACAAACACCCGCAACTTGGCGCTTCGCGCGCGCGCGTTCGCGCTCACTTCGCTCGGCGAGGGCGCCACGGGTTTTTTGCTTGTGCTACCCTCGTCCCTTTTTTCTGCTTCTTTAAAAAAGCGCTTCACGATGCGGTCCTCGCCGCTGTGGAAAGAGATAACCGCAATGCGCCCGCCTTGCTTCAGCGCGGCAAACGCTTTGCTAAGCCCCTCCGCAAGCGCCGACAGTTCGTCGTTTACCGCCATCCGGATTGCTTGGAAGGCGCGCGTTGCGGGGTGCGTTTTGCCGCTTCGCGCGCGCGGCGGGAGCGCGGCGGCGATAATATCGGCAAGCCCTTTGCTAGTTTCAATCGGTTTCGCTTCGCGCGCGAGGACGATAGCGCGCGCGATGCGCCGCGCGCGCCGTTCATCGCCAAACCCCTCCAGTATCGTGGCGAGGTTTTCTTCGCTCCAACGGTTTACCACCTCGCGCGCCGTCGGTTTGCCCTCCCCCACTTCTTTTGCAAACGACATGAGGAGCGGTTCGTCGCGATTGAAAGAAAATCCGCGTCCACTCTGGAGCAACTCGTCGGTAGAAACGCCGAGGTCAAACAGGAACGCGTCTACTCCTGCAATGCCCTCTGCCGCAAGCACGCGGTCTACCTGCCGAAAGTTTTCTTGCACCAGACGAGCTTTGAAACCCTGCTCACGGAGTCGCTTCGCAGTCCGCTCCAGCGCATCCGCATCCTCGTCAAGGATAAGGTGCGTGAAGTGGCCGCCGACCGACTGTGCTACTGCCACGCTATGCCCGCCAGAGCCCGCAGTACAGTCCACAAAAATCTCTCCCGGCTGTACGCCAAGCGCTGCAACAACTTCATGTAAAAGTACTGGTGTGTGCATATAGGTTATCCACTTATCCACACTGTGAAACATTATACAGCAATGAAAAAAGCCACCAAATGTGGATATGTGGATAACTTATTCTGTAGGGTTTATTTGTTGAAAAGAGACATGGTCTTCTCCCTTCCTTCTGTCGTGAGGCATAGCATTGCTTCATTAATTCTTTTATACAATTTTTTGAGTATGACAACTTCGGCGGGTTTAAACTTTCCCAGAATGTGCTTCTCTACCGCCGCCTCTCCTTTCGGCTTTTTGAGCTTGCCGCTTGGCGTTGTCGGAGATATGCCGATGCGGATGCGCGTGAACGCCTGCGTTTTGATGGCGCGTATAATGGATTCAACTCCCCGATGCCCCACGGAACTCTTGTCAAAAGAGATTTTAAAAGTGCCAAACGGCAAATCCAAATCGTCGTGCACGACGACAAGCTTCTCGGCTTGCTTCGCATTCTTGATAAGGGGCTTCACCGCCTCACCCGACTTGTTCATAAAGGTATCGGGTGTAATCAGCTTTGCCTTCACTCCGGTAAGCGCAAGAACCGCCTCGCGCCCCGCATTGTGGCGCGTCCCCTCGTACTCCGCTCCCGGATTCCCCAACCCAACGATGTAAAACATATTTTTATCAGCGTAACACATTTTGCGCACACACACTACAGTTGTTTTCTTGTGTCGCGTGCGCGGCGATATATAATAGAAGCGTATGGCGAGAAAAAATATCGCAGAACTCATCCGCTTCGCGATAATCGCCGCTGTCATTGTTATTCCTTTTCGCTTTTTTGTTGCGCAACCATTTCTCGTGTCCGGCGACTCCATGCTGCCGACCTTTTCAAACAACGATTACCTTATCGTTGACGAGCTTTCGTACCGCTTCCGCGAGCCCGAGCGCGGTGAAGTGGTGGTCTTTCGTTCGCCCGTAGAGAACAGCAAGTACCTTATTAAGCGGATTACCGGCGTTCCCGGCGAGACCGTGCGTTTCTCGCTTCCGGCAGATGCCGCGCCCATCACCTCACTTGCAACCGAGATCGCACTCGCGGCGGACGAATACTTCGTGCAAGGAGACAATCGCGCCGCGAGCTTTGATTCGCGTTACTGGGGCGCGCTCCCGAGGGAAAATATAAAAGGGCGCGCGCTCCTGCGGCTTTGGCCGATTTCCAAAATAGAATTTTTGCCATGAATCCCGTTACCGTACAACCCGTTCCGCCTATCGCCGCTTCGCGCGGCGCGTTTCCCCTCTCGCGCGTCGGCCAGGTTGCTCTGCACTACGGTTTTGTTCCTATAGAAACGGCGCGCCTCAGGAAGGAAGACCGCGAGTATGCGCGTTCTCTCAAAGAAGAACCGTGCGCCTGCCTCCCGTCGGTATACGCAGAAGACAAAGTGGCGCTCTTGCGCTGTTACGAAGAAGGGCGTTTAGACCATGTGCCGGAGTCCGCGCTCTTTTACCGCGAGGCGCGCGCGGCAAACGGCACGCTCACTGCGCACCTCGACATATTGGGGTGCGCCAAGAGCATTGCCGAGGCGCTCATCATCAAAACCGCGCTCACGGCATTACAGGAAGCGGGAGAGACAGTCGTACGCATACGAATCAACTCGGTTGGCGACAGGGATTCGCTCACGCGATTTGGGCGGGAACTCCACGGCTTTTACCGCAAGCGCGCCGATGCGCTCCACGCATCGTGCCGCGATGCGCTGAGGGGCGACGACGCTTTTTCGGCGCTCGCGTGCGCGCACGAAGCGTGCCGCACGCTCCGCGCCGACGCGCCGAAGCCGCTCGGATTTTTGTCGGATGCCTCGCGCGGGCATTTCAAAAAGGTCTTAGAATATTTAGAGCGCCTTGAGGTGCCCTACGAGCTTGAGGAGCACTTGGTGGGCCACCACAGCATATGTACGCAGACGATTTTTGACCTCTGGAACGAGTCGGGCATACTCCTTGCATCGGGTTTTCGCTACAATCACCTTGCCCGCCGCTTGGGTGCGCGGCGCGACATCCCCGCGCTTGGCGCGACCATCGTTATCCGCGCGAGCGCCGCTCCCTCGCGCGTCCGTCCGACCGAACGGCATTTCTATTTCATCCAACTTGGCGAACAGGCGAAGGTGCAAGGGCTACACATCATTGAGCGGTTGCGCCGCGCGGAGCTTTTTGTGCTTCAGTCGCTTGCAAGCGACACCTTGGGAAGCCAGATCGCCCACGCCGAGTCGCTTGGCGTCCCCTACTTTATTATCGTCGGCCAGAAAGAGGCGGCAGACGGCACGGCGCTTGTGCGCGACCGCGAGCGGCGCTTCCAAGAAACGGTGCCGCTAGAAAAACTCGCTTCATTCCTCAAGCGCTTGATTGCCTGATGCAAAGATGCTACGATAGAGTCTTATGTTGACGAATGTAGAAGTATCGCGCGATGGAGACGAGAATAATGTGAATGTCTTGCGCCGCTTCACGAAGCGCGTGCAGGGTTCTGGTGTGCTCGCGCGCGTGCGCTCGGTGCGCTTTTTCGTACGCACGCCTTCAAAGTACAAACGCAAGGCGCATGCTTTGAAGCGTATTGCCCGCCGCGACGCGTGGGAAGAACTCGCCAAACTCGGCAAAGCAAAAGAAAGCGGCAAATGAGCGCACACCTCTGCATCGCTCATCTCGTGCGCCACCACGCGACCCCCTCTCGCGCTCTTTTGGCGCGCATTAAAGAAAAAACCGTCAGGAAGCGCTTTACAGCAAGCATTATTTTCGCCGGGGCCGCGCATATGCGCTTGCTTAATCACGCCTACCGCAAAAAGTCGTACACGCCGAATGTGCTCGCGTTTCGTTTGGGGAAAGCGGAGGGCGAAGTGTTTGTGTGCCCTTCTGCGGCGGCGCGCGAGGCGCGCGCCACAGGCACTCCTCCCGCCGCGCGCGTTGCGTACCTCGTTATCCACGGTTTGCTCCATTTGAAAGGCGGGGTGCATAGCGCTACAATGACACAGTCAGAAAAACGGCTGTGCCGGTTTTTTAAACTACCGCCGCCGTAACGACACTCTGTGGCGCGACACATTTCTTGCGGCATTGACATAGGCACCGACCGCGTGAAGGTTCTCATTGCGGAGCGTGGAGACGCCTTGCCCCATATACTGGGGTGCGGTTTTGCCACATCTGCCGGCGTGCGGCAGGGCTACATTGAGCGCCCAGAAGAAACTGCCGACGCAGTCAGGAGCGCGCTTGCTTCCGCCGCAAAGGCGGCGGGGGTGCGCTCCGCGCGCGCGGTGGTGGGCATCGGGGGCATCGGGCTCTCTTCGGCATCGGCCTCCGCGAGCGTCGCCGTGTCGCGCGCGGATGGTGAGATTACTCTTCTTGATATAGACAAAGTACTCGCGGCGAGCCGCACAGCACTTCCCGCTTCCCTCCTACAAAATCGGCGCATCGTGCATGAAGCGGCTTTGCAGTACAAGGTAGACGGCAAACCCGTGCCCACCTCTCCTATCGGGTTCAAGGGCGCCAAGGTGGAAATGCGCGCTTTCTTCGCTCTCTGTATGGAACAGCATTTGGAGCATCTCTACGAGGTGGTAGAAGCGGCGGGTATTGCTGTTGAGGAGGCGGTGCCGGCGCCGCTTGCCGCAAGCGGCGCCGTGCTTTCTCGCGCGCAGAAGGTTGCGGGAGTAGTGCTCGCCAACATTGGTTCGGAAACGGTGTCCATCGTCGTGTTTGAAAACGGCGTACCGATTACTCTCGAGGTGTTCCCCATGGGCGGCGTGCAGGTAACGAACGACATTGCTTTGGGTCTGCGCATCCCCCTAGAAGAAGCCGAGAGCGTCAAGCGCGGGGCGATTATCGGTACTGCGTTTCCGCAAAAGAAGCTGGACGAGATTGTGGCGGCGCGGCTCTCGGACATCTTTGAACTTATTGAAGCGCACTTAAAGAAAATTGGACGGAGCGGCCTCCTCCCTGCGGGTGTCGTGCTCTCCGGAGGGGGCTCGTCGCTTGCAACGATAGATGACCTCGCCAAGGCGGCGCTGCGGCTCCCCGCACGCGTTGCGAACACCCTCATTGGCGAAGACGGCAAAAGCCAAATTAAAGACGCGAGTTGGTCGGTTGCCTTCGGGCTCGCCATGCTTGGGCTCTCGGACGACGCGCACGCGTTTTCCCTTGGGCTCCACACCGCGCGGCGCGGCGCGCGAAGCGTCACCGAGTGGTTCCGACAATTTTTGCCGTAAGGAAACGCTCGGAATGTGCTTCCGCGGAACCGGCAAAATTCCCCTCCGAGGAATTTTGCCTTATCCGCTCGCCTCGCTCGTCCCTCGCTCTGCTCGGGACTCCATGGCCGCTCGGCTCCTCGCCGTTCCGCTTCAGCACATTCCTCGCTCTTTTTCTTTTCTTTGGCGCCAGATGTCTGCAATTTAGACATCTGGTGCCTCTGCAACACCCCTCCTTTGTTCCTTTATTTAGGTAAAGATCTGGATTTCCATTTCAGTATTTTGCAAAATACTTGTATAAAAAAAGAGATTGCGGCTAGAACGCGCGCAATCCCTTTGCTGTTTGGATAGGAGGAGATTTTAGTAGTTTTTTGGCGGCGGAATGACTGGATCACCGATTTTAATAATACCGCCCTCAACCACTTCAGCGATGAGGCCGCCTCGGTCAAAAAATGTTTCTTTGAAGTTCATTTTCCTGCCGGAAAGCTTATTTGGCCGAGTACACGGATCACAATACTTCACACCCCGAAAGCGCGCCATACCGATCTGGAATTCTCGGCCGATAAGCCACATGAGCTCGACCCCCTCAGTGAGGATGTTTCGTCGGACCAAGCGCTTTTTCTATGGCATTCAGCCGATCGTTTGTGGCTTGCGCGTGAGCGTCTAGGTTAAATAATGTTGCCCCTGTTTTCTTTCTAAAATCTGTCATATCTTTTCGGAAATCTAGAAATTCTCCTTCAAAAGTTGCAAACGCTTCTTTAGGCGCAGTGTGATCAAACCCACGTTTGGTTATCATTGCCAAATCATCAATTGATTTAGCCACTGACGCGAGAGACACCCTTTTTATTTTATGTTTATTCCGCATGATGTACCATAATAATAACCATCGGTGTTAAAAAAGCAATACTATTTGGAATTAAGAATACAACGGGGTCAACTCTTTTCTTTTGTAAAAGGTGCTATGATGCGCCTATCTTTTTGCGGTATTTTATAGAATAACTTTTCTTAATTTGTATGCCTTTGATTACTCCCGACATAGAAGCATTTGCGCGGATAAAAGTGTTTGGCATCGGCGGTTCGGGCAAGAACGCCTTGAACCACATGATCAACTCCAAAGTGAAGGGGGTTGAGTTTGTGGCTATAAACACCGATGCCCAGGACCTCCACAACGCGCTGGCGAAAAAGAAAATCCACATCGGCAAGAATGTAACGCGCGGGTTGGGTGCCGGCATGAACCCTGAAGTCGGCAAGCGCGCCGTGGAGGAAACAAAAGAGGAGATACAAGAATCAATCAAGGGCGCGGACATGGTGTTTATCGCCGGCGGGCTCGGCGGCGGCACCTTCAGCGGCGCTGCTCCAACCGTCGCAAAGACCGCCAAAGAGCTCGGCGCGCTAACGGTAGTGGTAACGACCAAACCATTTTTCTTTGAGGGCTCGCAGCGGATGAAAATCGCCGACCAATGGTTGGAAGAACTCCGCAAAAGCGTGGATGCGATTATTGTGATTCCAAACGACCGCTTGCTTGCGGCGGTGACCAAAGACACGACTGCCAAGGCGGCGTTTGGAACTTGCAACGAAGTACTCCGCCAAGCGGTGGAAGGAATTTCTGACCTTATTACAACTCCGGGTATCATCAACCTTGACTTCGCCGATATCCGCGCCATTTTGGAGAATGCCGGAAGCGCGCTGATGGGCATCGGGAGCGCCACGGGCGACAAGCGCGCCGAAGAAGCGGCAAAAATCGCCATCAACTCGCC
>CAYTVT010000018.1:0-712 GCA_964441855.1 uncultured Candidatus Saccharibacteria bacterium
GCCCCGGCCTCTGCGAGCGGCGAAGAACTTTCAGCCCATAGTAGGCAAAAACGCGATTTTCGCCCACAAGTGGCACCATGTCCGAGAGAGTTGCAATGCCGACCATGTCTAACAGCCACTTTTCCTGCCCCGCAGGAAAAGTGGCTGCAATTTTTAATTCCGAATTTTTAATTTTTAAACAGAGGGCTTGAATCAACTTAAACACGACACCGGAGCCGCAGAGCATTTTCTCCGGATACAAACAGCCGTTCTGTTTTGGGTTCAGAATCGCATATGCCGGAGGGAGTCCAACCGCCGACGGAAGATGGTGGTCGGTGATAATAACCTCCATGCCGAGTGCATTCGCGCACGCGACCTCTTCTGCGTCCGTGATACCACAATCAATGGTTACGAGGAGTTTCGCTCCGCGCGCGGCGAGCACATCTATCCCCTTCTCGTTTAACCCAAACCCTTCCTCATGCCGGTTGGGAATATAGTTTTCAAAATTACGGTATCCGATTTTCTTAAAAAAATCGTGAAGTATGACCGCGCCAGGAATGCCGTCGGCATCGTAATCGCTCCAAATCGCAATACGCTCGTTGTTTTGCGCTGCGCGCACAATCCGCTCCGTCGCCCGCTCCATATCTTTGAGCAAAAACGGGTCGTGCGCGTGCTTCTCGTAATCGGGGTTCAGAAACCGTTCTGCGGCATCCGCATCGGCTATGCCGCGTAC
>CAYTVT010000018.1:722-2401 GCA_964441855.1 uncultured Candidatus Saccharibacteria bacterium
TTATCCCCGCCTCATCGGCGGGTCGCCGAAGAGGCGACTACCTCCATGACTGACTGTATTTTCTGCAAAATAGTTGCGAAAGGAGAAATTCCGGCAACCGAGGTGTACGAGGACGACGCGGTGTACGCCTTTTTGGACATCAACCCCACGAACCTCGGGCACACGCTTGTTGTCCCAAAGAAACATTATGAAGACCTCTTTGAGATTCCCGACGCCGAGCTTGGTATTCTGGGAGCGCGGGTAAAAAAAGTTGCCGCCGCTGTTAAGAAAGCAATGCGCGCAAACGGCATCAACATATCCATGAACAACGGTACTGCGGCAGGGCAAGTGGTGCCCCATGCGCACATTCACATCATCCCCCGCTACGAAAACGACGGCTTCCGCCACTCTAAGGGCCGCCGCGGCTACCGCGACGAAAACGAGAAAAAAGAAACCGCCGCAAAAATCAAGGGCGCGCTGTAAGCGCTTCCAAGCCAGGAAGTGTTTCGTTTGCGAGAAACTGGAGCATGGCGCCGCCGCCGGTGGAGACGAACGAGAATTTCTCCAAAAGCCCCAATCGGGAGATAGCGGCAAGCGTGTCGCCGCCGCCCACGATTGTTTCTGCAGAGGATGCGGAGAGGGCGCGGGCAACTTCTGCCGTCGTCTCGCCGTAGCCGTATTCATACTGCCCCATGGGGCCGTTCCAAAGCACAAAACGCGCGCCCGCAATAAGCGCCAGGAGCTCCGCTACGGCTCGCGCGCCCGCATCAACGATTTTCTGCCCTTTCCATACCACATCGGCGGGGAGCACCAAATGGGGATGATTGACTACCGTGCCTGACATCGGCACACGAGACACGAGCGATTCCCCAACTTCCTCTCCACGCGTCCTGAAAAAGTCGTTTGCAAGCGCGCCGCACACATACACGGTATCTGCGGTACTAAGAAACTTCGCGACGAGCGGCAGTTTGGTTTCAAATTTTGCGCCGCCCAGAATAACGAGCGATGGCGTCGTCGGCGTAAACGCATGCGACAAGCGGACAACCTCCTCGGCAAAAAGGAAACCGGCGTAATGCGGCAGGTGCTTCGGCACGCCGACAATGGAGGCATGCGCGCGGTGCGAGGCGGAAAATGCTTCATTCACATACACAGCGGTGAGCGAAGCGAGCTCGCGGGCAAATACAGCATCATTTGCTTCTTCTCCAGCAAAGCGGCGGACATTCTCCAACAGAACAAAAGAGCCGTGTACGGCTTTCTCTAAAGCCGCACGCGCGACGGCTACCGTATCAGCAAAAATAAGCGGGTAATCCTGCTTGAGACATTCGTAGACGGGAAAGAGCGAATCGCTTGCGTGCGTTTGGTGCGAGACGAGAAGCGTGCGTGCGCCTCTGGCGGACAGAAAATCAAGCGTCGGTTTTGCTCGCACGATGCGGTAATCGTCTGCGACCTTTCCGCCAACTATCGGTACATTCAAATCAATTGCGGTAAAAATGCGCTTCCCCGCGAGAGCGCCCGCCGCGTCAATCGTTTGGAAATTAGGCGTCATGGGCAATCTTCATAATCCACGTAAGCGCTTCGGGGTCTAAACTCTCGTGCCCGACCAAAAATCCAGCGATGTCGCCGTCGCGCAGAAGTGCGAGGGCGTTCTCGGGGCCAACCCCGCCGCCGTACAATATCGGCGCGGCAATACCCGCCTCGCC
>CAYTVT010000018.1:2411-10129 GCA_964441855.1 uncultured Candidatus Saccharibacteria bacterium
CCCAGAGCGGCTCGTAGGCGATGGCGACATCGGAAATGAAACGCCGCTGTACCCGTGAAAGCGACGCCTGTATTTGCTCGCGCAGCGCAGTGTAAAAGTCGCCGTTTTCATCGCGCGCATTCTCTCCGACGCAGACAAGCGCCGTTATACCCTCGCGCACCACGGCGCTCGCCTTGCGCGAGACCACTTCGTCCGTCTCCCCACGCGCGCGCCGTTCAGAATGGCCGACGAGCACGAGCGATGCGCCCACATCCTTAAGCATTTCAGGGCCCACTTCTCCAGTATGCGGGCCGCCGTTGCGCCAAAACGAGTCCTGCGCGCCGAGCGATATAACGCCGTTCGCGAGGCGCGAAAAGAGCGGCAAAAACGGGAACGGCGGGCAAACGGTAACCGAGACCCGCCGCGCTCCCGCAGCAGCGCGGCGGGTTGCCAAAAAAAGCGCCCGCGCTTCTGCAGCGCTTCCCGGGTTCATCTTCCAATTCGCAACGATGAGTTTCTTCCCTTTCTTCATTCACAGAAAATTATACACCAGTTTTACGGCATCACAACAATCGTTCCAAGACGGCGGGGTTTAAGGAGTAGGAGAAGGCGGTTTCGGGGGTAATCTCGCCGCGACGGACGAGCTCGGCAAGCGAGCGGTCCATGTCTATCATCCCCTGCTCGGCGCCGGTTTGAATGACGGTTTGGATTTCGTGCGTGCGCTTTTCGCGAATAAGGTTCGCGACCGCGCTCGTGGAGATAAGCAGTTCATACGCCGGCACTCGGCCCCCCGCGACGCGCGGCACGAGGCGTTGTGAGAAGATACCCGTCAAAGAACCCGCAAGTTGAAGGCGTATCTGCTCCTGCTGGCCCCCGGGAAATACATCTATAATGCGCTCAATCGTCTGCGCAGCGTTGTTGGTATGTAGCGTAGAAAAGACGAGGTGCCCCGTCTCGGCGGCGGTCACTGCGGCGGAAATGGTGTCTATGTCGCGCATCTCGCCGATGAGCGCCACATCAATGTCTTGGCGGAAGAGCGAGGTGAGCGCGGTGCGGAAGTCCTTGGTGTCTAGCCGCACTTCGCGCTGGTCTATGATTGACTTCTTCTGCTCGTACACATATTCAATCGGGTCTTCAATCGTCATAATGTGCTCGGCGCGCGAGGCGTTGACCATTTCAATGAGCGAGGCAAGGGTGGTGGACTTGCCGCTACCAATCGGCCCCACGACTAGAAAAAACCCTTGCTGGCGTTTGGTAAAGCTCTCCAATACGGGGGGCAGTCCGAGCTGTTCAAGTGTGAGGATACTGTGCGGGATGAGCCGCATCGCAAACGCAATGCCCCCCTGCTGAAAGTAGCCATTGACGCGAAAGCGCGCTTTGTCGGTATACGCCCACGACACATCTACCTCCTTGTCTGCAAAAAACCGCTCCACCTCCTCTTTCTTCAAAAGCGCACGCGCAAACCCCTCCGCATCCGTGTGGGAAATCACCGGCTGTTTCTCCAAAGGCACAAGCGTACCATCCACTCGGATTGCCGGCGGCTTGCCCTCCGAAAGGTGCAAGTCGGAAGCGCCTTCGCGGAGCACATACTCCGCAAGACCCCCAATCTCTTTGGCGTAATCAGATGCCATATATTTTTATGCCCCGCGCGCGGCGAGTATCTTCTGCACCTCCGCGACAACTTCGGAGGGAATCATGGACGCTTTGACGATATACCCGTCTACCCCGAGCGACTTCACCTTTTCTATATTGCCGTCCGCTTGACCTTGGTTTGTGAGCGCCACAAGCGCCGCGTGGGGTGCGAGCTTTTCCTTTTTTAGCGTCTCCACAAACGCCACCCCGTCCATGCCAGGCATGATGATATCAAACATAATCACAGAAGGAGCAAGCCCATCGCGTATTTTCTGAAGCGCTTCAGAGGCACTTTGCGCCGCCTCTACCGCAAAGCCCTCCTTTGCAAATTTCGCTTGGTACAAGGAATGCAAAAATTTATCATCGTCCACAATCAAAATTGTTTTCTCTTTTTGCATGGTATGCGTAGTATAAAACCTCCTCGTACCGCCTACAACTTATTCACCTCCTCCCAAGGAATCTCCTTGCGGAGCGCTTTCAAAATCGCGTCTTCTTTCATGGTAAGCATTCCCTGTGTGCGCGCCACTTTGGTAATTTCCTCTTCGGTCGGTCTAGAAAGGATTACCCGCTCCAGCGAGTGATCCATTTCTATCATTTCAAACACCGCGCTCCTGCCGCGAATACCCTTGGGACAATCTTTGGTCGGCTCTATGAAAAGCACTTCTTTTGCGCGTGGGATATCTTTCTTGACTGCATCCGGCAAGTCAGTAAACGCTCGTTCAATCGTCGCAGCAACGCTCCCCTCTATTTGGGCGAGTTTGCCCGTCCCCGGGTTAATGTTGCCGACGAGCCGCTGAGCGATCATCAGGGCCATCGTCGGCGCAATAAGGAACGAGTCCACGCCCATGTCTATAAGCCGCGGCACGACTCCTGCGACATTGTTTGTGTGGAGGGTGGAAAAGACGAGGTGCCCCGTCAAAGCCGCCTGCACGGCAAGCTGTGCAGTTTCTTTGTCGCGAATCTCGCCGACCATGATGACATCGGGGTCTTGGCGCAAGGTGGAGCGGAGCCCCGTTGCAAAGGAATAGCCGATTTCGGGCCGCACTTGCGATTGGCTCATGCCGGGAATCGTATACTCCACCGGATCTTCTAGCGAAAGCACATTATGCGTTTCGCGGTCCAACTCGTTCAACATCGCATAGAGCGTTGTGGATTTGCCCGAGCCGGTGGGGCCCGACAAGAGCACAAGCCCATACGGGCGCTTCAGTGTCCGGCGTATCATGTCCAGATTGCGCGCCGAAATACCCATGTCGGCGAGTGGCTTCACCCCTTTCTCCGTATCCAAAATACGCATCACCACCTTCTCGCCGTAGTAGGATGGGAAAGTAGACACGCGGAAGTCAATGCGCCGCCCCGCAATGCGCGCGCTGAAACGGCCGTCTTGGGGCTTCCTCTTTTCGTCCAGCCGTATGTTGGAAAGAATCTTAATGCGCGCCACCGTCGCGGCATGCACCTTGGCGGGAAGCACCAAGCTGGTCCCTAGCACCCCGTCTACGCGGAAGCGCACGCGCACGCGGTCTTCTTGCGGCTCAATGTGGATGTCGGAGGCAAGGCCTTCGGTCGCGTAATGGAGAATAGTGGCGACGATTTTGGTAACTGGCGCGTCTTCAAGAATTTTCGTTTCCGACTCTTTGAGCGCGGGCCCAAGCTCCACATCGCCCTCGGGGCCAACATCGCTTTCAAGTTCCGACAGCGCTTTGGTTACTTCCCCCGAAAGCGAACGGTACGACTGTATCACGCGCTCAAAATCGGCATTTGATATAAGAAAGAGCTTGTACGGCATCCCGAGCTTCCCCGCAATGAAGTTCAGCGCGTCGCGCGCCTCCAAGTTGTCGGGGTCGGTAACGCCAATTTCTAAAGCGTCCCCTTTTACCCCTATCGGCACAAACCGGTAGTAAGAAGCCGACTCTTCGGGGATGAAGCGAAGCGTTTCAAGCGGAATATCTTGCACCTCCAAGCTCCGCCCGGGAACGCTGGTAAGCTCCGCGCGGGCGGCGAGCACGGCTTCGGGCGAGACGCCGTGCCGAACAAGCGCTTCTTCCGCATTCCCCGATGCCTCCGCTTCCGCCTGAAGCGCTTTGGCATCGGCGTCGCTTATGACCGACTTTTTCGCGAGTAATTCAAAAAGATTCATGATAATTTTAGAAATCAAACTCTATTTCCGAAAAGTCCCACACGCCCGCATCTGCGCCTGCATCGCCCTTGGCCGCACCCGCTCCCGCCGCAGCAGATGCGGGTGGCGCAGATACCGCAGGCGCAGATGCGGGCGACGAGGTCGTTTTTGCCGGAGTTCCCACTGCCGGCGCGGCGGGCTTCGCGCCAAGCGGTGCGAAGGGGTTGCGCCTTCCGGTCGGTTGTGGAGGAATTTTTTTGCCCCAATCCGACAAGCTTTTGAATAAGGGGTCGGCAAATAGAGAAGTGTCTAGACGGAGCGTTCGGAGGAGCGCGAGCGCCGCGAGCAAATCCTGCCCCGCCGCCGCTTCTGCCGGAGCGACTGGCGCAACGGAAAGATATGGCGCGGCAGGAGAGGCGGGTGGCGCGCTAGAACCGCCGAAGACCAAAAGCGAGAATGCCACGAGCGCAAACACCGCGATAAGCCCCAAGACCCTTTTGTTGTGCAGAACGGAAGGCATGGTTATGTTTCGTCGGCGTTTTGCGCCAACTGGTAGGTACGAAGCGATACCCCGTACACATAATCGGTTGCATCCTTTGACTCAAACTCAACGCTTGCAATGTCTACGAGCCGCACGCTTGCTTCTAAGTCGGCAAGGAACGGCATGAACTTTTCGTACGCGCCAACGGCGCTGAATGAAAAGAGTGTCGGCTCGTACGAGCGTTCGTCCGCACGCGGGCCGCCTGTCGGCGGAGGCGCACCTCCGGCGGTAACGCTCCGGAGCTTCAGCCCGTGCGCGCGAGCGACATTTTCCAAGTCCAGTACGAGCCGCACCGTATCCGCCGCGTCGGGAGCAATCTTCCAAAGCCGCCAGCGGTCGGCTTCCGACACCGCGTTGTACTTGGAGGCAAGCCCTGTGCGCGCGAGCTCTATCTCGCGCATTTTGGCGAAGGCGTCGGCATAGACGGCTTCGTCTGCTTTGAGCTCGGCGACACTTTTGTCTGCAAATTCAGCGGCGCCAGTCGCACCGTTCCAGAGCGGCACGGTAAACCACATCGTTACTGACGCGGCAAGCGCCAGAAAGAGAAGCGGCATGAGAATCTTTCCGTGCATAGGTTTGTATTAAAACAAAATATCGTCGCCAAACTCTACCTCGCCTGAAGGTGATGGCTTCGGAGCGGGCGCCGCACCAGCGCCGGCGGTTTGCGGCGACGCCGCAGGCGTGGGCGGCTTCGCGGCGGGCGCCTTTGCGCTTGCGAGGTGGGAACGGTAGAGCCCAAACTCCTTCGCCACCGTTGCAGTGAAGCTAAATTGGACCGTGCCGCTCTTGTCTACATCAAAGTCGGCGAAGACGGGATTTTGGAAGACGCCGTTTTTGCTAAATGCGTCTGACTGGAGCGCAACAGCATTGAAGCCCGCCGCCTCTCCCGCAAGCGAGAGGCGAAGCTCGCCTTCCGGCGTTTCAGAAAATCCGAATTTAACGAAACGCACCGTCGCAAGTGTGTCGCGCTCTAGGAGCGTAAAGAGCGGCGACACGGCGCGATGACCCGCAAGGAGCTCCTCTGCCGCTTGCAAGCGAACATCCATGCGGCGCAATTCTTCAATAAACGCCGGTTCAAACGCCGCTCGAGCAGCAACCAAGTCGTCGTTCATTTTAACGAGGCGCGCCGTAAGCACTTTTTGGTACGCAAACGCGCCGCCCGCCACAAGGAGCGAAAGGGCAAACGCGCCTACGCTTAGCGCAAAAAAGATGCCTACGCGCGCGTGGCGCGCTTCCGCCGCGGCCGCAACTGCGGTCTTGCGCGGAACAAACGATGGAGGCATGGCGACTTCCACATAGATAGTATACCTTATGTCCGAGCAATATAGGTGTGAATACTCGCACGACCCTCCCCCTCATTTTACCTCTTCAAGCGCGCGGAGTGCGACGCCGATAGCAACGGCAAATTCGGGCCCGACTCGGGCAAGCAAGGGCGACAGAAACGCGGGCGCAGAGAGGAGCGATGCAGGGTCTATGAGCGAGGCGCGGAGATGAAGCGCTTGCTCTGCTTCTGCGGGGAGCCCCGCAAGAAGCGCGCCGCCGCCCGAGAGCACGACTCCTTGAAGTGCCTCCCCCATGCGCGCTTCAAAGCGCCGGAACACTTCGCGCGCCTCGCCAAATATGCGAGTGGTAACGGCAGACGCAACTTGCCAATCCCCGCTCTGCGCTCCAGCGCGCTTGCGCATTTCTGCTTCCGCAACAGAAATGTTAAGAGACGACGACAGTGCGAGCGTAATGTCTTGCCCGCCGCGATTAACCGTGTGCGCATCAGAGAGGTTGCCGCCGTCTACAATACTGACCTTCGCCAAACTGGCGCCAATGTCTATAACGCCAAACGCTTGCTCGGGCGGAAACGCTCCAGCGCGTGCCGTCGCAAACGCTTCTATTTCAAAAAACGATGCGGCGAGCCCTGCTTCGACGCAGATACTTTTAGTACGCTCAAGCGCATCGCGATGAATGGCGGTTGCAAGCACTTCTGTCTTTTCCGGCGGCGCAACAAAAGCCGCGGAGTCGGCGGGAGAGGCGGGCGTGACGCGTTTCGGAAGTGCGCGCCACGAGAACTCCACTTCAGAAAGCGGGGTTGGAATGTACTTCCGCGCTTCAATCGGTACGAACGATGTGAGGTCCTGCCCCGGGCGCGAGGGGACGGCAAATGCGGCGACCAAACTTGCCGACATCGGAAGCGCCGCGCCGCACGCCCGCGCCGTTACCTTCGCTTCACGCATGACATCGGCGAGCGCTTCGGAGAGCTTCACGGACGAGAGCCGCGCGGCGCGGCTGGCTTCCACCCCCGCGTATGGCCCCAGCGCTACCGCGCCGTAGGTTTCTAAAACCGCCTGCCCGTCTTTCTTTTTCAACTGCACTACCTTCAAC
This sequence comes from uncultured Candidatus Saccharibacteria bacterium, assembly GCA_964441855.1. Lineage (GTDB taxonomy): Bacteria > Patescibacteriota > Minisyncoccia > Phycocordibacterales > UBA10002 > UBA10002. The sequence goes on from CAYTVT010000018.1 coordinate 9,050, forward strand.
GCAGAAGAGCCGAAGTCAATACCAACGACACTCTCCGCGGCGCGCGAAAAAGAAAAGAGCGACAACATGCCCGCAAACGGATTTCGCATATACTTAAGTATATACCAAAAAATGTTTCGCTTTCTCCTCAATCTCCTGCTCCCCCAGCCGCCGCATGTTGCCGCGTTGGAAAATATGAGCGCGGCGGAGTTCCACACTGCAGTGCCGCCGCTCCCTGCACCGCCGCGCGAATGGGCGCTTGCGCTCTTCCCCTATGCAAACCCGCTCGTCAAAACGGCGGTGTGGGAAGTGAAGTACCGCGGCAATAGCGCCATCGCGCGGCTTATGGGCGAGCTCCTTGCCGACGAGCTCGCGGCGTGGCTCGCGGAACTCGCGGAAACCGAAAACTTCCGCGAACCGCTCCTTGTCCCCATTCCGCTTTCGCCCCGCCGCCTGCGCGAACGCGGCTTCAACCAATGCGAACTTTTGGCGCGCGCAATGTTCCCGACACTTGAGCATATGGCGGAAGTGAATACGCGCGCGCTTGTAAAAATAAAAGAAACCGAGAGCCAAACGAGAAGCGGCGACAGAGAAGCGCGATTGAAAAATCTAGCGGGGTGCTTTGCGGTGAAAAGTCCCGCGGCGATACAAAACCGGAATGTCGTGCTCTTGGACGATGTAACGACGACCGGCGCAACACTCTTAGAAGCGCGGCGCGCGCTCCTTGCCGCGGGCGCGCGCCGCGTCATCGCACTCACCTTCGCGCATTAAGAAAATGTGGTAGAGTGGCGTGTATTGGAGGAGTGCCGGAGCGGTCTAACGGAACGGTTTGCTAAACCGTCGGGGCCTTAAAAGTCCCGCATGGGTTCGAATCCCATCTCCTCCGTTTTTTACACAAATATAGCGAAAATCGCTAAGGCATTAAGGATTTAAATTGAAGAAATCGGACTTTTTGCCGACGAGAAAATTCCGAAAGGGACTATAACTTGGAGATTTAATCCATGATTCGACATTCTCTTTGATCCAGAGGAAGTAAAGAAAATGCCAGAGGAACACCAAGAACTCATCGACCGTTATGCTTACCTTTCTACTACAACAAAA
>CAYTVT010000019.1:0-5166 GCA_964441855.1 uncultured Candidatus Saccharibacteria bacterium
CGCCTGTCGGCACGCCAATCACCCGAGCCCTGAGTGTTACCTTTGAGAGTAATGTGTCTACCAGCACCATTCCGCTCAATTGATTTGTTTTTTAGGAAAGGGTGTGTTAGGGTAGCTGTAAGGGCTTCAAAGACAGGGGGTGTCCCGAGCGTAGTCGAGGGACTTAATTTCCTCCCGAGAGGTCGACTCTTTTTATAGAGGCCCTTTATATAGAAGGGCTTTTTCTATGGCTATTACCAAAGAAAAGAAGGGCGAGATTGTTGCAAAGCTTACCGGAATCTTTGCCAAAGCGCCAAGCGCGGCGTTTGTGCAGTTCGGCAAGCTCACGGTCGCGCAAGCGAACATCCTGCGCCGTACGCTCAAGGAAAAGGGCGTTGGCTACTATGTCGCCAAAAAGACGCTCATCCGTCGCGCACTCGAAGGCACAAAACTCGCGGGCGATGTGCCAACACTTCATGGGGAGGTGGCGGTGGCGTATGCGGTGAATGCGGGCGATACGCTCGCGCCCGTACGCGAAGTGTCGGTGTTTACGAAGAAGTTTGACAAAGCGGTAGAGATTATCGGCGGCATTTTTGAGGGGCGGTTTGTGGGGCAGGCGGAAGCATTCGCCCTCTCGCTCATCCCATCGCGCGAGACGCTCCTCGCTCAGTTTGCAAACATCGTGAACTCACCGCTTCAGCGGCTGGTGGTAGGGCTCGGAGAAGTGGCGAAAATTAAAAAATCATAGAGTATCCTTATGGAAGAAAACAAAAACATTGACATTCCGGCAAAGTTCAAAACGCTTATTGAGCAGATTGAACAGATGTCGGTCGTGGACCTAAACGAACTAGTGCGAACCTTGGAGAAGAAGTTTGGCGTGTCCGCGACGGCGGTGGCAACGCCCGCCTCCGCTGAAGCTTCGGCGGGCAAGGAAGAGAAGACCTCCTTTACGGTGGAGCTGACCAATGGGGGTTCCAACAAAATTGCCGTTATCAAGGTGGTGAAGGAGGCGCTGGGGCTTGGCCTTAAAGACGCGAAGGACTTGGTAGACGCCGCGCCGAAGGTTTTGAAGGAAGGCATGAAGAAAGATGACGCGGAAAAACTGAAGAAAGATGTGGAGGCGGCAGGAGGCAAAGTGGCGTTGAAGTAAGACATAAAATCAAAAAGCCCCGCAAGGGGCTTTTTGTATGCATTTGGAGTACGCTAGAGTGCACTATGGAGGTTTTGGGGAAACTCTTTGGCTCCGAATCGCGGGTGAAAATCCTGCGCCTGTTTTTGTTCAATGCCGAAGAAGTATTTTCTGCCGATGCTGTTGCCGAGCGGAGCCAAACAAACCTCTATGCCGCGAAGCACGAGCTCAAGCTTTTGCGCAAGGTGGGCTTCGTGAAGCGGCGCGCGGGCAAGAAAGCAGCTGCAAAAAAACGGAAAAACAGCATCGCTCTTGAAGAGGGTTGGATACTCAATGAGCGGTTTGCGTACCTCTCGCCTTTGCGCAAGCTCTTGCTGGACACGGTGTTTTTAAGCGATGAAGAAATTCACCATCGGTTCAGCGGGGCGGGGAAATTGAAGCTCGTCATTGTATCGGGTATTTTCGTCCAGCATCCGGAAAGCCGCCTTGATATTTTGATTGCGGGCGACCATCTGAAGCGCCACGCAGTGGAACATGCAGTAAAGGGAATTGAGGCGGAAATAGGGAAGGAACTTACCTATGCGGCTTTTGAATCGCACGAACTCAACTACCGCATAGGCATGTACGACCGCTTGCTCCGTGATGTAATGGAAAACCCGCATCGCACCCTCCTGGACAAGCTTGGCTTTGAAAAGAAGTTTGCTGAAGCAAATAAGAAGTAAACGGCTCAAAACGCGCTTGACTGTTTTATCCACACCCCTCTCGACATTCTTTCTGTGATGGCGCGGTATAATACAGGCATTACTGGTGTGTAATAAACCTGCGGTAGGGTCTTGCCGCGCGTTTCCCTTTTATTACTTAACTATAAAGGTATGTATATGTTAGACACATGGAGTGCAACATTGCAGGGGACCTTCCAGGACATGTGGCTCGGCATCGCGGGCTTACTGCCTGAGTTGATTCTCGCAGTCGTTATTTTCATCGTCGGTTGGGCAGTCGGCAGTTTGCTTGGGCGGGTCGTGTCGCACATTGTCGGCGCCTTGAAGGTGGACTCGCTTTTGGAGAGCGCGCGCGTGGACAATGTTTTGAAGCGCGGCGGCTTCCGTCTGGACTCGGGGCGGTTCGTCGGCGGGCTCGTGGAGTGGTTCGTCATTGTGGTGTTTCTCGTTGCCTCGCTTGAGGTGCTCGGGCTCTCGCAGGTCAACGCGTTCCTCCAGCAAGTCGTTCTGCTCTACTTGCCCCGCGTTATCGTTGCGGTGCTTATTCTCTTGGTCGCGGTCGTCATTGCTTCCGCAATGCAACGGTTGGTAATCGGTGCGGCAAAGGCGGCAGATATCCGCTCGGCAAACTTCCTCGGGAGCGTTACCAAATGGAGCATTTGGGTTTTTGCGGTTCTTATGGCGCTCTTCCAGCTCGGCATCGCGGCACCATTCGTGCAGACCTTGTTTACGGGGGTGGTGGTGGCGCTTTCCATTGCCTTCGGCCTTTCATTCGGCCTTGGCGGTCAGGATGCGGCGGCGGGCTTTTTGAGCAAAGTGCGCTCGGAAATCAAGAACCACAGCTAGTGTTTTCGGTTCTGTGTACGAAAACGGCTCACACGGATAGTGTGAGCCGTTTTTCTTGCATCTTGCTTTTTAAGTTCATTTAAATAACTCCGGCTTTCTTGAGGGTTGCATACGCGCCGTTCTTTTGGATTGTCTTGAGTCCGCGCGCAGAGACGACGACAGTCACGCTCTTTTTAAGCTCGGGTATAAAAATACGCTTTTTCTGAAAGTTGGGGTAGCTCCGGCGCTTGCCGCAGGGGTTGAATTGCGTGGCTCGCGTGCGGTTGCTGTAGCTCCCACGCATGACGGAGGTCTTTTTAGTAATAGGGCATATTCGCATAGGGAGGCATCTTACCATATAATCATCTTTGTGCAATTAGATGTCGTCTTTTCAATCGCCATTCTCGTTATGTCGGTCGTGGTGCACGAGGTGGCGCATGGAGCCGTTGCCAACTATTTAGGCGACTCGACAGCGCGCCTCGCGGGGCGGCTCTCCTTTAACCCGCTCAAGCACCTAGACCTATTTGGTTCTCTGTTGGTGCCGTTGCTCCTTATCGTATCAAAAGCAGGAATTATTTTCGGCTGGGCGAAGCCGGTGCCCGTAAACCCCTACAACTTGCGGGGCAAGTACGGCGATGCGCTGGTGTCGGGTGCCGGCCCCGCCTCCAACCTGTTCATCGCTTTCGTCTTCGGGCTCATGCTCCGCCTATTTGGCGGGGCGCTCCCCCCGTCATTCGTCTCAGTCTCCGCATCGGTGGTGCTTATCAATATTATTCTCGCGCTCTTTAACCTGGTGCCCATTCCGCCCCTAGACGGCTCAAAACTTCTTGCGGCGTTCCTCCCACCACAGTCGCCCTTCATTGCCTTTCTGGAGCAGTACGCGCTTTTTGTCTTGCTCTTCTTTGTCTTATTTCTTTGGGAATTCCTCGCGCCGCTCGTCGGGTTCTTGTTCCGTATTTTTACCGGAATCGGGGTGTAGTATATTCCAAAGAGCAAACCGCTTGACAGAATAATACGGCTTGTGCTATACTACCCGTAGTTCAAAGTACCTTGACTGAAGGTATAGAGGACCAAGCTAAAAACAACGAAAAAGAAAGGACTGCGCATGCAAACTGCGACTGCCTTGCAGACAGAAGTACGAAAAGCAACGCCAGATCAAATGAAGGATATTTACGGGCTTGCTATTCAAGCAATCCCGACTGACCTCTCATTTGAGACGGCGCAATCGGTTATCGGAAACAAGTCGGCGTTTATCGTCAAGGTGCAGGGTTTATTTCCTGACCCGAAAACATTGCACGATCCGATCAAACAATGGGAAGCACTCTACCGGGAAGAATTCGGCGAATCCCCCGACTTCTCGGGGCTTACGATTCCCGAGAAAAAAGAAGGCTTCACTCGCCTCCTCATCGTCGCCCAAGGTCTCACGCTCAACCGAGCGTACGATGCTTGCGCGAAGAAGTTCCCCTGCCGGCTCTACACCGACGACTTGTACAAGGATGTCCACACCAACGACCGCACCCCAACGGAGTCCTACGCCGTCTTGATACGCGACAGGGAGGAAGCCGATGAAGAGCTCAAAAACCTCTCCGCCGACGACCTCACCGAAAAGCACATCACCGGTATCACGCTCTTAGAGCGCATCCTCTTGGAACTCAAGTACTTCCTGGAAACCGGGAAGCACTTAGACAAGGAGAATGTCACCCTCTGTAGCGGTTCCCGCAGCCGCGGCGGCCATGTTCCGCGCGCGGATTGGCATGGCGGCGAGTTCGTGGTGCACTGGCGCGGTCGCGGCTCTCGGCGCCCGTGGCTCCGTTCCCGAGCAGTTTCTCTTTAACCTTGTACCTTGTACCTTGTACCATTGTCCCGTCTGCCAGTTGGCGAACGGGACATTTCTTTTGTAAAATACCAATGACTGTGCAGTCGGTCCGCCTTAGGCGGATGACGATTGGTCAAAAAGTAGAAACTGCTTGCCGTACGCTATACAACGCTCGCTCTACCGCGAGATAATACAGAAAATCTTGGAAAAGATTTTCGGTGACACGGATGGCGTATGGCATACACGAGCTCGGTTCCCGCAACCGCGACGGCAATGTTCCGAACGCGAATTGGAATGACGACAAGTTCAAGGTGAACTGGAACTATCACGACAATCGGAACCCGAAGCTCCGTTCCCGAGAAGTTTCTCGCAAGACAAGGAGCATTATGCTCCTTTTTGCGTGTAGGTAAGCCAACCGGTTGTCATTTTTGATATTTCCACAACTTTTTCTGCAAGGCGAAGATATATTTTCTCATCCACGATTACATTTTCGTGTTCAGTGCGAATGAGGTGTTTTAGTACCTCAATCTTCACGCGAAGTTGTTCCAAGACGAGAACTTTTTGTTTTGTCGGTTTGAACGCCGCCTCAATTGCCAGTGTTAGTATTTCTAGACAGAGCGTTTCAGCACAGGCATGAATCCCCAACTTGTCCCGCTTGGATAATTTGTTTCCCACTTTGTACAAATCTTTATGCAACT